>JANXTQ010000007.1 GCA_025352305.1 Actinomycetes bacterium | reverse complement strand
GAATGTGCTCAGCGCCCGGTTCAGTTCGTTGAACTGAACTCGATCCACTTGGCCAGATCGTCAATGCTGCTGAAGCCATCAGCAGCGACCGGCTGTAGTCGCTGCGCCACTGCTCCGATGACGATAACTGCGGGCGCTACTACGGGGGTTTCACCGAGTCGGTCAAGCGTGCTCACGGTTCGACGCTCATCGAGGTTGGAACCCGATTCAATGACGGCCACGGGAGTTTGAGGATCTCGTCCGCCTTCGATCATTCGAGCGGCAATCTCACTCCGGTGAGCAACCGCCATCAAGAGGACCACAGTTCCTTTGAGAGACCCGATAGCTCGCCAATCTGTCTCGCCGTCGACCTCGTGACCGGACGCAATAGTGACGGAGGCAGAAATCCCCCGGTGGGTCACGGGCACTCCAGCGAGTGCGGGCACCGCCAACGACGAGCTAATGCCGGGAACTATCTCGCAGTCGATACCTACTGCGGTGAGTGCGTCGTACTCCTCGCCGCCTCGCCCGAAAAGAAACGGGTCACCGCCCTTCAGGCGCACGACGATTGGTGACGAGTTTCCGTATTCAATGAGCAGATTATTGATCGTCTCCTGGTCCGTACTGGCAGATCCATCGCCGGGATGCTTGCCAACATTGATCAAAAGCGCGTCGCTGCGAGCTTCCGCCAACAAAGTTTCATTTACCAGTCGGTCGTAGATCACTACGTCAGCCGTTGCCAAAAGACGCGCGCCGCGGCGAGTAATCAGTTCGGGGTCGCCGGGACCTGCTCCGACCAAATAGACCGTCACGGCGCGACACCGAGCGCACACATCACGCGGGAGCGCACCATATTCCACTCTCCACGCTTCGCACTCTGAATAAGTTCATCGTTGATGATGTCGGACCACGGTAACTGTTCGGTAGAAATTTTACGAGCGTGCAACTCGTCGCGAATATCACCCAGAACTTCGGCGAGCTTGCCGAGTTCTTCTTCGAGGTCACTCTCCAAGCGGCGCTTTAAGTACGCCGCGAGAGCCGGGGACGTCCCGGCGGTGCTGACCGCGACGACCACGGGGTCCCGGCGAACGAGGGCCATCAGGTAGAAATTGCAGTTTTCTGGATCGTCGGCACTGTTGACTAAGAGCCCGCGTTGCTGTGCGTCGGCGTAGACCGCAGCGTCCACTGCTCGTCGCGCCGTTGCGGTCACGACCAGCGCGGCACCGTCGAGATCTGCTGGCTCATACTCTCGGTTTCGCCACGTGACTCGATTGTCCTTCGTAATGAGATCGCTCAACTCGCCCGTGACACGAGGCGATACAACGTGGACTCGGGCGTTCGCGTGAAGCAAGTCACGCACCTTGCGCGTGGCAATGGGACCGCCACCGACTACAACGCAGTGACGCCCGTCGACCTTGAGGGCAATGGGAAGAACGCTGACTGCTTCGGCCACTGAACTCCTCAAAATGGGCTATTTCTTCATGAATTTGTAATCCTGACTAATTTAGTCGGATATAGTCCAATTCACACGCCGGACCCCCAATGTGGGTCCCTGGGAGGGAGGGTCGATGAGCGATAACCGAATTGACGCCGACGACCCCTACGGCCTTCACCTCGAAGGACCGAGCGCCGCGACCCTCGCTTTTGTCAATCCTTATCGTCATATTGGCGAACTAAATGAGCAAGAACTGTTCAAACTTCGTCGACACCCTTTCGACGTAGCCCAGGCAATTCTGACCCAGTACGCCGTTACGGGCGTAGAAGAACTGTTCAAGACTCCCGGCGAGGTCGAGCGTCTGAAATGGGTCGGAATCTATCCCCAGCGCCAAGGTGGCGACGCCTTCATGATGCGCATCAAGGTACCCGGTGGCGTTCTCAGCGCCGCGCAGACCCGAGAGATTGGTCTCGCGACCGAAGCGTACGGCGCCGGTCCCGTGGATCATCCGATGTTCGGCAATCGCTACGCCGACATCACGACGCGCCAAGCAATTCAGCTGCACTGGCTACACATGTCCGACGTTCCTCGCATTTGGGAACGTTTCGCTCGCGTGGGGCTCACGTCCATCCAGGCCTGTGGGGACTGTGCGCGAAACGTCACGAGTTGTCCGGTCAGTGGAATTGATCCTCACGAAATAGTCGACGGTTTGAAAGTCGCTCGAGACGTGTCGGACTTCTTCACCGGGAATCGCACGTACGCCAATCTCCCGCGCAAGTTCAAAATTGCTATCTGTGGCTGTTCGCAGAACTGCGCGCGCACCGAGATCAACGACATTGGGTTGTGGCCCGCGCGTCACAACGACACTCCGGGATTCAATGTTCTCGTCGGCGGAGGACTCTCCGATGGCGAGCGACTGGCGTCGGACATTGATCTCTTTGTTGACGAGAGTCAAGCGGTCGAACTGTGTCGCGCTATTGCTCAGACCTTCGGCGAACTCGGCAATCGCGAACACCGCGGGCTGGCCCGCATGCGCTACCTCGTCCAAGAACTCGGCCCGGACGCGTTTCGCGCTGAGGTGGTGTCGCGACTCAACTTTGAGCCGCGTTCGGGAGCGCAGTCGCTCAGTACGGGATATCGCCGTGACCACGTGGGTGTTCACCCCCAACGCCAAGAAGGACTCAACTACGTGGGCTGCGTGGTGCCCGTTGGTCGCCTGAGCGGTCGCGACCTGGTCGAGGCCGCGCGCCTAGCTGAAACCTACGGTGACGGCACCGTGCGACTCGGTGTCGATCAGAACTTCATCCTGTCGGGAGTGGCGACTGCTCGCGTGGACGCGCTGTTAAACGAAGAACTCATCCAACGGTTTTCACCGAACGCCGGGCCCTTCACTCGAGGAGTCGTCGCCTGTACGGGTAACGAATTCTGTCGATACGCCATCACCGAGACGAAGGAGCGAGCGGTGAAACTAGCTCGGCGCCTCGATGAGCGCCTCGCCGAGATTTCACCGTCGGGTGCGCTGATGAACACGCCACTGCGCATTCATCTGTCGGGTTGTTCGGCGTCGTGTGCGCAACCCCAGATTGCCGACGTGGGACTTCGCGGAGCAGTTCATAAGGGTGAACACTCCATGGAGGAGGCCTACGACGTTGGACTCGGTGGAGCGCTCGGTCCCGAAGCAGGCTTCATTAACTGGGTGGAGGGCGCCGTTCCGTCGCGCAGTCTCGAGAACTCCATTGCCCGCGTGGCGCTGGCCTATGACTCCGAACGCATTGGCGACGAAACCTTCACCGCGTGGAGTCGTCGCGTGGCGCTCGTGGAACTACGAACCATCGTTAATGGGAGAGGCTCATGAAGCGCTACGCCCTGCGTGAAGAGATGAACGACATTGTCGAGCCACCTCGCAAGACCTGGTTCTGGGAGCTCGAAGCGGCCGTCATTGAGGCCGAGCGATGCGTGCAGTGCGGGGTCTGTGTCGCGGTGTGTCCGTCGAACTCGCTGGGAATAAACGATCTCACAAACTTGCCCGAACTGGTCAAGATGTGCACCGGCTGTTCGCTCTGTTGGGACTTTTGTCCCCGCGGCGGTCTGCAGTACGAGGCCACGTGGCCCCCAGCGACGCCCGAGGTCGAACTCTCGAGCACTGCGGTAGAAATTCGCTCACGTCGCGATCCGGCTGATCCGTACTGGAAGATCACCGGCGTCGACCCCGCGCAAGGACTCGGCCGCGTGCTGGACTCCTTTGCCGTTCGCGCGGCGCGTCGCGCCGACGGGGCCCAAGACGGCGGGGCCGTAACTGCACTTCTCGAGAGTTTGCTCGTCGGTGGGGCAATCGACGGAGCCCTCGTGTCAAAGCCCTCGAGTGATCCCGACGAACCGTGGAAGGGCGTGGCCACCATTGCGACTAACGCCAAGGAACTTCGCGCAGCGTCGGGATCCTTCTATAACCAAACAATGGCCTTGGCTGAACTGGATCTCTCCAAGTACACCTTGCCGGCCAAGCCGCGCATTGCGGTCGTTGGCACGCCCTGCGAAGTCGAAGGTCTTCGCGCCATGCAGCTTCGTAAATGGCCCACGGGAGCACACCGCGTAGAGGCCGTGACGCTGACGATCGCCCTCATGTGTACCAAGAGTTTTGATTACGAACGACTCATTGTTCAAGAACTGCAGCGAACTCGACACATTGACTTAGAGCGTGTCTCGAAGGTTGACGTCACGCGAGGTCGATTGGTGGTTGAGTACCTCGATGGCGCGGTAGCCGTCGATGAACCCATCAAGGCGTTTCATGGCGCGGCGCTTAAAGGATGCGACGAATGCGCTGACTTCCTCGGCCGCGGCGCCGATATTTCAGTTGGTTCCGTGGGGTCCCTTGACGGATGGACGTCGGTCATTATTCGCAGCGAGCGCGGACGCGAGGCGTTTGAGCGAGCTCGCGGAGCGCTCGACTTTCGCGAACTCGATGATCCCGCCGCGCTACTACGACTCGACGCGCTCGATAAGAAGATTGCGCTCTCCACGCTGCAGCGCCCCTTTGACGTCGATGGCGCGATGTTCATTGAGTTCGACGAGCACGTAAAGAACTACACCGGAACGGACCGTACCCCGGTTTTTATTCGACGCTAAGCAGTTCGGCAATCTTGTTAACGGTGCGCCAGTTGCGAGCCGTGACCGCGACACCGAGCTGTTTTTCCAACTGAGGACTCAGCACCGGAGAGTTCGAAATACCCTTTGCACACCACTGAAACAGCACACCGTGACGCACCGTGACGTCCTCACTGCTGAGCGATGTCACTGAAAGTTTTGCCAGGTCGCTTGACGTCAGGGCCGGGTCACAAAAGTGAACGACGAGCAGGGTGTCTACGTCCGCACGGGGAGCTAACGGGTTTGTTTTGACTAATTCGAGTATCTGAGCCCTCGAGCGAATGAGACATCGCGCAGTAATGGAGAACTCTTCGGCCAGCGTCAGTTCAATAAGTGGCGCCAAGTCGAACGCACTCTTCGTCCAGTTGTTAATGATTACGTTGCCGGACTGTAGAACCGTCGACACTGCTTCTACTCCGCGCGCTGTCAGTGCTTCTCGAAGCGGCGCCATTGATAGTCGCGCGCTTTTGCCCACGTTGATCCCGCGCAGCAGCGCGACATACGACGACTGCTTGGTCACGAAATTAACCAGCGGCGATTTGATAAGCGAGTCGGAGGTAATTGAATGCGAGTGGGAACCGATCCGCGGGCGTTGCCTGTTGGGAGAGCTTGAGATCTCGGCTTGCTGGGGCGCTGGGGAGTTGTCCGGTTGCCTGCATGACCGAGATCGTGTCGCTCAAGAGTGAACGCACCGCGAATTACGTCGAGGAAGAATCGGTCCACGTTCTACGTCGGCTCCTTAACTCGGCGCAACGAGAACTAAATCTTGCCAACAAATGACTCGAGCTCTCACAGCGCTGTCGCTTCAACCTATCTCCACAAACAACGTCGTGCAACGAACGTGGCTGGCTACGTCACCTCTTTTAGAACTCGCTACTGAGACGTTGCGCACAATCAACAGCTTTGATTGACGGTAAAATTCCCTGAGGTGCCCTGACCCGCGGCTTCAAAGAAATGCGTTATCTGGCTGATGTATTGGGTGGGACAGGTCGCCGCTGCGCTCGTGTGGGTGCCACCGGAAATGGTCCACAACTGGCCGCGGGTCATCTTCGACACCGCAGCGCCATTGGAAAAGTCCACGGTCTGGTCAGCCGTACCCTGAATAACCAACGTTGCCGTTGCGTACGTACTCGGCAACGAGCCGAGTGAACCGAGCGTGGCGTTAGAGGAAAAGAAACTGTAGAGCAGTGGCGATGCAGAGAAAACCCACGTGGGCGCACCAAAGCGGTCCGTAGCCAAGTGAATAAAGCTGACCGGCGCCGAATCTGCGACGACGGCGCGAATTTCGCTCGACTGGGCTGCGGCAAGAATCGACGATGTTCCTCCGGCGCTGTAACCAATGACAAAAACGTGCTGGCCGGTTTTGGCGTGGGCGAAGTCCGCGGCTCGAACCACTTCCGTCGCCTCTCGAGTTCCACCGCCGTAGTGCACCGTTAAACCTTCATAGCCCAGGTCAATCGACATGACTCCAAAGCCGAGGTGCTGTAAAGCAATACCGACTTGGGCGTGATCCGAACGATTGGCTCCGTAGCCGTGAACAATGATCACCACGGATTTACGCGTCGTGGGCGCCGCGTACCAGGCCTGAAGACCGGGGCTGTAGTTAACGGTGGCGCAGTGCGAATACGGACACGGCCCGACGGGCATTGCATTTTTCCCGTGATTGGCAATGAATGAGTCGGCCACTGCGCCAACGGCCAGCCACGCCGCCAGAAATATGAGGACGAAAATGCTGAGCAGCACCCACGGCCAGCGGCGGTGGCGTTTCTTTATTTTTTTCAGTGGTGTGGCGTCATCTTGAACAGTCATCATGTCCCCCTTGATCGCCTCGACCCCTCGTGACGTGATGCTACATAGCCAGCAGGGTGCTCCCCTGGCTCATTTCACCCGTGTCAGCAATGAACGCGCGGCGAACAAATGACGCAGCTCTTATTGATCGCGGTAGCGGTCCATGAGGACGCGCTTCATCAGCTTGCCTGACGGAAGTCGAGGCAACTCCGTAACGAAATCTACGGTGCGCGGACATTTGAATTTGGCTAGATGTTCTCGGCAGTACGCCATTAGCTCCACTTCTAAATCGCCCGACGCCATCTCGGGTAGCTGAAGTTGCACAACGGCTTTGACCACTTCTCCGAGGTCTTCGTCCGGCACACCAATGACCGCCACGTCGGCCACGGCGGGGTGCATCACTAACAGATTCTCAATCTCTTGGGGATAGACGTTGACGCCGCCCGAAATAATCATGTGCGAGGCGCGATCGGTAAGAAAAACGAATCCTTCGTCGTCCACGTACCCAATGTCACCGAGCGTGCTCCAGCCCGAGTGATTGAACGCTCCCTTGGTTTTTTCGGGGTCGTTGTGATACTCAAAGACGGCGCCGTTATCGAACCACAACTGGCCGACCTGTGCGCTCGAGAGTTCATTGTTCTGCTCATCGAGCACGTGAACGGCTCCGCCCAAAATCTTGCCGACGGTTCCCGGGTGGTCAATCCAATCCTGCGGAGACGCCGAGACGTAGCCGTTGCCCTCACTACCGGCGTAGTACTCCCAGATAATCGGTCCAAACCACTGCATCATTTGACGCTTGACCTCAACGGGACACGGGGCTGCTGCGTGAACGACCATCTCCAGTGAACTGAGGTCGTACTTCTCGCGTAGCGCCGGGTCCAACTTCAGCATTCGAACAAAGTGCGTAGGAACAAACTGAGCGTGCGTGATGCAGAAGCGTTCAATGTCCGCCAGCGCTGCTTCGGCCTCGAAACTCTCCATGACGACAATGGTGCAGCCCATTCGCTGCGCGGCGACGGACCACACTGTTGGGGCCGCGTGATAGAGCGGCGCCGGCACGAGGTACTTACTGTGCTCGTTAAAGCCGTAAACGTGTTCGAGCAGAATTCCCAGCCCGCCCGGAGAACCAAACGGCTCTTCGCTGAGCGGCGGCTTTATTCCCTTGGGCCGCCCCGTGGTACCGGAGGAGTAGAACATGACCGCTCCGCACGACTGCGACTCCAACGGCGTTTTGCTCATGGGCGCTGTGACCGATTCGTAGGACTCAAAGCCCGCAATGTTGCCGTCAATGCAGAGACGAGTCGTGACGTTTTCGAGCGACGAGTGAAGTTGCTCAGCCAACGGCGCCAGTTTGAGAGTTGTTACCAACGCTTGGGCTCCGCAGTCCGAAATGATGTAGCCGGCTTCGCTCGCACCGAGGTGCCAATTGATGGGAGTCACGTAGATCCCCGATCGCAGGGCCGCCCAGAGCACTTCAAAGTACCGAGGGTTGTTCTCCATCAACACGGCCATGTGATCGCCGCGTCGCAGTCCGCGCTCATAAAGAAGGTGCGCTAACTGGTTGGAGCGCTCCTCGAGTTCACGATAAGTAACAGTGATCGAGCTAGCGGCCATGATGACGGCCGCACGATCGGGGTGAGTTTCACTGTGAACGCCCGGGTGCATGGTTACCCCTCATTTTTCGTTAGGAGTTCTTCACCGTGCGCGGGCGTATCAGGAAAATCACGCATTTTGCCGAGCGGCGACGCCAGCAACCAGATCACCGCGAAGTTCATGCCGATTGCTCCGACCCACAAAGACGTTCGAACGGAGAAGATTTGAGAGATCGCGCCACCGATCAGTCCCCCGAGCGGCATCACTCCCCACACCAAAAAACGCATCGACGCGTTCATTCGCCCGAGTAGTTCCGGCGGACAGAGACGCTGGCGAAAACTGACTTGGTTCACGTTGTAGACCACGCTGCCAAAACCCATACTAAATCCAGCAAACGCCATCAGATAAGGACCGGTTGCGTGAGTGGAAATGGGCACTACAAATCCGCCGAAACAGGCCGTGATTCCCAAAATCGTGGCTCGAGCACTGCCGACGCGCTTCGCGATGTGCGCCGCACTCAGACTGCCGAGAAATCCTCCCAAGCCGCCGACGGAAAAGATGATGCCGATCACCCCCGCGTGAATGTGAAGGATTCGCACGAGGAAGAAGATTTCGACCGCATACATCATGGAGCCGAAAAAATTCGACGTTGACGTAGTTAACGCAACTGCTCGAAGTATTGGTTGACGCCACAAAAAGTTGAGCCCCTCAGCGATCTCGCTGCGCAGATTCGGGTGAGTTCTCGGCGCTGGTTCGGGCTCCTTGGCTCGAATCGACACGATCGACACGGCGGAAAAGGCGAAACTCACCGCGTCGATCAATACGGCTGCGGCCGCACCAATGGTTTGAACGAGTCCTCCCGCGATCGCCGGGCCGGCGACTTGAGCAAGCGTCGACGTGGAGCTGAGTTTCGAATTTCCCTCCACCAGTGCATCGGCTTCGACGAGCGAGGGCAGATAGGACTGATAGGCAACGTCGAAAAATACGGTGAAGGTGCCCGCGATAAACACCACGATGTAGAGCTGCAGCAGCGTGAGCACTCCGAGCGCGAACGCAATCGGGATGGACCCGAGTGCGATCAGTCGGCCCAGGTCCGAAATAATCATGACGGGTCGTCGACGCATTCGGTCCACCCACGCACCGGCCGGCAGACCCACCAAGAGAAACGACGCGGTGCCCGCGGCCGCCAAAATGCTGGTGTCCAGTGGAGAGGCGTGCAACGTATTGACGGCGAGCAGTCCCAGGGCGACGCCACTGATCATGCTGCCAAATTCGCTGACAGTCTCGCCCGCCCAAAGAAATCGAAAGTCGCGGTGGTGCCAAAGTGAACTCATAGTGAGTTCACTGTTTTAATCGCTCCGAGCAACCTCGCCGTGGAATTGACCCACGACCTCACCGCTCGCGAGTCGACAACGACGCGTGCGGCGAGGTCGAGCGAACTGAAAATCAAAATTAGTGCGAGTGGCGACCGTTGATCGAACTGTGCGCCAGATGCGCGTCACCGGCGATCATTGCAAAGCTGCCGGTGCCGCCACCAAAAAGCCCGCTCATCAGGGCGGTGTCTCGATACCAGTCGCCAAAGTTACCCATCGCCGGACGGCGACGAAGGCCAAGTCTCTTGATCAGGATGTTCTTCATAGATACCACGGTAGGGGCGTTGGAAAATCTTGGATACGGATAATTTAGATATTTAACATTCTTTTTCTAGATGGTTCTGTAGAACATCGATTAACAGGATTCACGGCGGGCGCGTTAAGAAGGCGAAAAACGGCGCTGCAGTCGCTGCTTTCGTGGCCGGAACTCAGGGCAGCCGGGGAATAATTTCCAAAACGTGAATATTGCCACGGTAATGGTTCCGAAAACGTGAATATTCCCACGGCAATGGTTCCGAAATCGTGAGAATTCCTGCATTAATGGTTCCGAAAATGTGAAAAGGCGTTAAAGTCTTTGTTATGGACCGGCGAGCCTTCGCTTCACTTCAAGGATGGAAAAACTCCCCCGAGCGCAAACCATTGGTGCTTCGCGGAGCGCGCCAAGTTGGCAAGACTTGGTTGCTCAAAGAGTTCGCTCGGACCAACTACGACAAAGTTGCTTACGTCAACTGCCAACGAAACCCTTCGGTAGCGTCCATCTTCGCGGGCGATCTTGATCCCGAGCGCATATTGCGCGGAATTGAAATCTCCACCAAATCAACGATTGAGCCCGCAACAACTTTGGTGATTATCGACGAGATTCAAGAAGCGCCTCACGCACTCACAGCACTTAAATATCTGGGCGAGGAGCGTCCAGAGCTACATGTAGCGACTGCCGGATCGCTACTCGGCGTGGCCATCAGGGCCAACGACTCCTTTCCCGTCGGCAAGGTCGATTTCATTGACTTGCACCCTCTCGACTTTGACGAGTTTTTACGAGGAACTGGTGAAGCGCAAATAGCTGATTTGGTGCTCGACCAGGACTGGCCACTACTCGAATCGCAATCGGACCGCCTGGTGGATCTTCTGCGCGAGTACATGTTCGTGGGCGGCATGCCCGAGGTCGTTGCTCGCTACGCCAAGGCACATTCAATTGAGGGAGTAAGAACAGTGCAACTCAATATTCTGCACGGCTACGAGAATGATTTTGCCAAGTACGCCACCGCCCAGGTGAGCCGAAAGGTGGCTGATGTGTGGGCATCGCTACCCAGCCAACTCGCGCGAGAGCAGAAGCGTTTCATTCTCGGACACGTAAGAGATGGTGCACGCGCGCGCGAATATCAAGATGCACTCCAGTGGCTCACCGATGCCGGTCTGGTCCATCGGGTAACTCGCTACACGAAGCCAGCCACTCCCGTTCGCGCCTACGAAGACGCCACGAAATTCAAGTTATTTCTCCACGACGTCGGGCTACTGGGTGCCCTCAGCGGTGTGGACAGCTCTGTTTTGCTTCAAGGGACTGGAATATTTGAAGAGTTCAAAGGTGCCCTCACCGAGCAGTACGTGCTGCAACAGATCGTCGCCGCCCGCAGCGTTGTGCCCATGTACTGGTCTCCAGAAAATGCAAAAGCGGAGTTGGATTTCTCTATCGATCGCTCTGGCGAGTTGATACCTATCGAGGTCAAATCCGCAAATAATTTGAAGTCGCAGAGCCTCCGTAGTTACATTGACCGCTATCAACCCTCCGCAGCATGGCGATTCTCTTTAGCCCCCTACCGCGTACAAGGGGACATGGTAAATGTGCCGCTTTACGCTATCGGCCCCTGGCTAGGAAGTTATGGTGCAGAAAAATCCTGAGCCCTTGTAGCCTGCGGCGAAATGATTAGTGGCGGTAGCCAACTCAGTTCCGCCGTTCGCCGCTGCGAGACCGGTTGCTGGAATACCTAAAACGTAGTTGACCCTCCGCCAATGCTTGGCCTGTTCGAACTGAGCCTGTGAACTGAACATCGCACTCTCTTCCAGACGGTCAAGTTCATCTCGAAGCTCCTGCCTCTGGGCGACACTGATTGCCAGTTCGTCAGTCACAAACTTCTCCCGATCTCCGCATTCTCGTTATGCAATGCGACAGGTAAAGACCCCCAGATCTCAACTACAGCCGCTGGTTGCTCCACAGCTCGAGCACACGTAGCACGAACCCGCTCGTTGCATTGAGTTTCCACAGGAGTAACACATTGGCGCGTCGCGTTGTTCGTTGCGAACGAGGGGCATCTGTTGGGCCACTGGCTCACTACGAACGTCGAGCTGCTCAGGCTTGGTGCTCACGCCGACGGAAGGAGTTGCCTGTTCAGCAATGTCCGGCAACGTCGGCTGGATGCGCTCGCCCGTTGACAGAACCCCCAACTCTTCGCGATCGCTCACGCTTAAGTAGTCCAACGCCAAGCGCCTAAAGATGTAGTCAACGAG
>JANXTQ010000001.1 GCA_025352305.1 Actinomycetes bacterium | reverse complement strand
TGCGCCTACGCGCCGAAATGCGCCTACCGGGCAGCGCATGGCTCACGTGGAAAGTTGAGCGCAACGGAGTTGTAACGACGGTGACCCAATCGGCAACGTTTCGACCGCGCGGTCTTTTGGGACGCCTGTACTGGGCCGCCGTGCTGCCCTTTCACCGTTTCATATT
Organism: Actinomycetes bacterium; assembly: GCA_025352305.1. GTDB lineage: Bacteria > Actinomycetota > Acidimicrobiia > Acidimicrobiales > RAAP-2 > RAAP-2. The sequence continues at coordinate 1,838 of JANXTQ010000001.1, read as the reverse complement.
TCCCGCAATGTTGAGCGGGGTCATTGACGGTGCGGAACGTCGAAACCGCGAGTTGTTGAAGGGTCAAGCGACACCGCAGTAGTCGCGATTCGAAATGCGCGTTCGATTAATCGGTGGCGATGATCAGCTCGAGCAGCGAGCTACCGCGACGGCGCTGTAGAGCGCCACACCGACGTCCATCGCGTCTTCATCCAACATCATCCGATTGGAGTGATTGGGTGCAACGGCGTTTGCGGCCACGCCGGGCGGACGGGTGCCTAAAAACGCCATCGCTCCGGGAACCTGTTCGAGAACGTACGAGAAATCCTCAGCTCCCATGATGGGCGAGTCGAGCGTAAACACCGATTTATCTCCAACGAGTTCGCGCGCAACCTCTTGGATGTAGAGCGATGAGGCGTTGTCGTTGACGGTTACGGGAAAGCCAATCTCCACGTGTACGTCGGCCAGGGCTCCGTGAGCCGCGGCCACACCTTCAGCCACTTGAACAATCTGGCGTTGAAGCAGTTCGCGCGTTCGTGGCGACACCGAACGCATCGTTCCTTCAATTTCAGCAACCTCGGGAATGACGTTGCTCGTCGAACCAGAGCTCACGCGTCCAACGGTCACGACGCCCGGATCAAAGACGTCGAGGCGACGCGTGACCATGGACTGAATCGCCATGACTATTTCGCACGCGATGGGAATGGGGTCAAGGGCTTGGTGAGGCATGGAGGCGTGACCGCCCTTGCCCTTCACTGTGATCACGAAATCATCGGCGGAGGCGAGCAGCGTTCCTGCACGCGTAGCGACGCTGCCCGAGGGGAAATTAGGACTCTGGTGAATTGCGAAAGCCAAGTCCACGGGTCCGGTCGCGGCGAGCATCCCCTCGTCCAACATGAAGCGTGCGCCGTGGTGGCCCTCTTCTCCGGGTTGAAACATGAAGACGACCTTGCCGGTCAACTGTTCGCGCCGAGCGCAGAGCAGTTTGGCAGAACCCGCCAACATGGCCACGTGGGTGTCGTGGCCGCAGGCGTGCATGGTCGTGTCGATCTCGCTCGCGAAATCGAGACCGGTGTCTTCGTGCATGGGCAGGGCGTCCATGTCACCTCGCAGCAGCACCGTGGGACCAGGGTGACCGCTGTCCAAAATGGCCGTGACACTGGAAAGTGTTGAACCGAGTGAGACCGTGACCGGAAGTTGGGCCAAGCACTCCAAGACCACTCCTTGGGTGACGGGCAGATGCAATCCGACTTCGGGGTGAGAGTGAATACGTCGGCGCATCGCCACGACGTCGTCGTGTATCTCTCGAGCCTCGTGCAGCAGATCGTCGTAGTTCGCCATACCTCGACAGTACTGTCGAGGTGAAAGACTCGGCGTAAAGCGGCCACAGCGAATTCGATGGCCTCTGTTGAACCAATTAGTTCGCGCGGTAGCAAGGCGGGAGTAAAAATGAACCGACGGAGTAACCCGTGACAGTTCCTGCCACCTTCATTGGTCACGGCAGTCCCATGAACACTCTCGAGCACAATCGCTGGACCGATTCGTGGAGTGAGTTCGCTCGCAGTATTGAGACTCCCCGTGCAATTCTCGCAATTTCGGCTCACTGGTTTATCAATGCCACCGCGGTGACCTCAATGTCGCGACCGCGCGTCATTCATGACTTCTATGGATTCCCGCAAGAGCTATTCGACTTTGATTACCCCGTTGACGGCTCACCCGATCTCGCGCGACGCGTGAGCGAAATTGTCGATCCGGTATGGGTCGGGCTCGACGATGAGACCTGGGGAATTGACCACGGAACGTGGTCAGTACTGGCACACATGTATCCCGACGCCAACGTGCCGGTCGTTCAGTTGGCG
>JANXTQ010000284.1 GCA_025352305.1 Actinomycetes bacterium | reverse complement strand
CGATCGACCCGCGAACTACATGGAGATCGTTCGCTACAACGCCGGTCAGTCCACTAAGAGCTTGCATGAACTGCGATCTATGGAACTCGGTCCGAACCGCTGCGCAATTGCAACTTAAATCAGGGAAATAGTCCTCGAAGTTCCGTCGCTTCGGCGATCCGTTCTACCCCCACCGCAATGGCCGATTCGCGCAAGTTGACGTTGAGTTGTTCGCGCCGTGTCCATACGTGATCAATTGCCAGTCGCATGGTCTTTTCGAGTCGCTGTTGAAACAGTTCGCGTTCCCACATGAAACCTTGCATGTCTTGGGCCCACTCAAAGTACGACGCCACGACCCCGCCCGCATTCGCGAGCACATCGGGCACGACCAAGATGTCACGCTCCGCGAGCACCCGAGCACCGTCTCCGGTTGTCGGTCCGTTGGCCGCTTCGACCACAATCGATGCGCTCAATGATCGCGCGACCTTTTCCGTGATCGATCCACCGAGAGCCGCGGGAATCGCGATTTCACTGTCGATTGAAAAAAAGTCGTCCGGCGACACTTCATCGGAACCGGGGTAGCCAAGCAGTGTCCCCGCTTCGCTGACATGTTTGGCCAAGGTATCGGGGTCGACGCCGCTACCAACGTGTATCGCGCCGTGTACGTCGGCGACGCCCACCACACGAATACCCCGATCGGTGAGCAACTTAACGAGCGGCGCTCCGACTTTTCCGTAACCCTGGATGATGGCGCGTTGATCACGCGGCGCACGTGAGAGACGTCGCAACACCGTCTCAATGCAGATGGTCACTCCGAGCGACGTAGCGCCGGCGTGACCAACCGTTCCACCAATGGCGAGTGGTTTACCCGTGACGAGGCCGGGCACGGGGTGACCGCGCAACATGGAAATCGTGTCCATGATCCAACTCATGACCTGGGCGTCGGTGTTGATGTCCGGGGCGGGAATGTCACGATCGGGACCGATCATCGTGGCGATATCAAAGGCGTACCGCCGAGTCAATCGTTCCAGCTCGCTTCGCGACAGAGTGGTGGGATCGACGCGCACGCCTCCCTTGGCACCACCGTAAGGAATGTTCACGACCGCACATTTAATGGACATGTCGGCGCTCAGGGCCGCGATTTCGTCCACGTTCACGCTGGGGTGGAACCTGATTCCACCTTTTCCGGGACCTCTCGACGTGTCGTGGTGAATTCGCCAGCCGGTGTACATCTCGACTTCGCCGTTATCCATTCGCACGGGTACCGCAACTTCCAAAATTCGCTCGGGAGTGACAATTCTCTTAATCATTCCCGCGTTCAGCCCGAGGGTGGCACCGGCTTGTTCGATGAGTGAAACAACATTGAGCCAGGGATTGAATGACTGCGCATCGCCGTTTTCAACTCGTGTGACCACGATCAGATACCACCTTGGCTGCGCGCGGCGCCGTTGCCGTGTGGCTCAAGGCTAGGACAGTTGCGTGACGCAGAGGGGTTATATCTCGCGAAATCGCTGGTTACTATGGCAGCGCACAGTGCGTGTTGGTGAGATGGGGGACCATGAAGATTTCGACGATGCTGAGTTACTCCGGAGGCTTTAAAGCAGCCGCTCAGTCGGTGACGGAGATGGAAAAAGCGGGGCTGGACCTCGTATGGGTAGCTGAGGCGTACGGCTTTGATGGACCCTCGCTGATGGGTTATCTCGCGGCACTTACCTCCAGCGTCGAAATTGGCGCGGCGATCTTGCCGATTTACACCCGCACCCCGACGCTCATTGCCATGACCGCCGCGGGAATTGACGCGCTCAGCGATGGACGATTTCATTTGGGTCTCGGGGCTTCGGGCCCCCAGGTCATTGAAGGTTTTCACGGAGTGCCCTACACCAATCCCCTCGGACGAACGCGCGAGATTATTGATATCTGTCGCATCGTGTGGAAGCGCGAGGCGCCCGTCAGTTTTGCGGGCAAGAACTACACCCTGCCGCTGCCGGCAGACCAGGGCACCGGACTCGGCAAAGCGCTCAAGATCATTGCTCACCCCGTGCGCAGCGAGATTCCCGTGTGGGTCGCTGCGTTGGGAGAAAAAAACGTCGAGATGACCGCCGAGAAGGCGGACGGCTGGATTCCCATTCTCTATATTCCGGAACGTGCGAACGACGTGTGGGGCGCGCCGCTACGAGCGGGCGCCGCGAAGCGCGACAGTTCGCTCGGAAATCTCATGGTCACCGCTGGCGGACTGTTAGCCATTGGTGAAGGTGAAGAAGTGACCAAACTTCGCGACCTGCAACGCTCAATGATTGCGCTCTACGTCGGCGGGATGGGCGCGAAGGGTAAGAACTTCTACAACGAACTCGCTCAGCGTTACGGCTTTGAAAAAGAAGCCGAGCAGATCCAGGAGCTCTACCTCTCCGGCAAGAAGCGCGAGGCTGAAGCCGCCGTACCCGACGAGTTCTGCGAACTCACGACTCTGTGTGGCCCCGAAAGTTACGTGAAGGACCGAATTGCGGCGTTCAAGGAAGCGGGTGTCACGCACCTGCAGGTGCACCCCATTCCTATGGGGGATCAAAGCACGTCACAACTAATTGAAAAAGTTAAGAACCTCGCTTCGTAGGAGTGTTCAACGTTTCGTGATTGCGCGACGCGCAGCGTCACGCTGGTAAGGAGAAAATCATGCCCATCGCAGAAGCGAACGGCCTCGAGATTTACTACGAACAGATTGGTGAGTCCTCGGCGCCCAACCTGTTGTTAATCTCAGGATTTGGAGCCCAGGTCACCGGCTGGAATCCTCGGTTCCTTCAGCGACTGGCCGATGGTGGGTTTCGCGTCACCATTTTTGACAATCGCGACGTCGGTAAAACCACCTACTTCGACGAAGTGGGCATTCCCGATATGGAAAAGGTCATCAACTTCGTCGACGTGGCTCCGTATCACCTCTCGGACATGGCCGCGGACGCCGCGCGACTGTGCTTTGCCCTCGAGATCAACCCGGCGCACATTGTCGGCGTATCAATGGGCGGAATGATTGCCCAAGAAGTCGCCATCAACTTTCCCGAAGTTACCAAGTCCTTGACCTCCATCATGAGTACGCCGCACTACCTGAGCGTCGGCACGGCCACCGACGAGGTCATTGCCAATCAGATGGAGCCTCGCAGCGAAGATTTCGAGCAGTTCATGATCGAAGAGTTAGCGTCGTGGCGCCTCACGGGCGGTTCGCGCTACGCCATTGACGAAGCGGAAGTTCGCCGTCAAGCCGACGCGGCGTGGAAGCGTGGACGCCACGTCGACGGCATCACTCGCCAAACCGCCGCCATGCTGCAGTCACCTGATCGAACAACAGGGCTGCGCCAACTCGACGTTCCCAGCCTCGTCATTCACGGCACCGAGGACACGTTGGTCACTTTTGCCGGAGGTCAAGCAACGGCCGACGCACTCACTGATTCAAAGTTTGTCGCGTACGACGGCATGGGTCACAACTTGCCCGAAGCATTGTGGGACGACATCGTCGGCGAGATTGCGGCTCTTAGTCAGCGGGCGTAGCGCGCGTCGAGTCACGTCCGCCCGATTGCAACCACGCGTCGTACATCGAGGCGTAAATCCCGCCCGAACGAAGTAGTTCGCTCGGCGTGCCGGACTCGACGATCTCTCCGTGGTCAATCACGACAATGCGGTCCGCTCGCTGCGCCGTGGTCAGTCGGTGTGCAATCAAGATCGCAGTTCGTCCGTCGAGCACGCGATCCAGGGCGCGCTCGATGACCGTTTCGCTGCGAAGATCGAGCGAGCTCGTGGCCTCGTCGAGTACCAAGACGCGCGGTCGTGCGAGAAAGGCGCGCGCGAGCGCCAACAGTTGGCGTTCGCCCGCGGAGAGAGTTTGGCCTCGTTCGTGAACCACCGTATCGACCCCGTTGGCCAATCGGTCTACGAGGTCGCGCAAACCAACGACATCAATCGCCTCTTCAATATCGGCGTCGGTGATGCCCGTTCGGCCGAAGGCGAGATTCGTGCGTATGGAACCCGCAAAGAGAAAGGGCTCCTGCGGCACGACGCCCAGCTGACTGCGCAGTGAGCGCATGGTGACGTCTCGCAGATCAACTCCATCGAGCAAAATTCGCCCGTGAGTGGGATCGTAAAACCGTGTAACAAGTTTGGCCATTGTGGACTTGCCGGCACCGGTAGGACCCACGAAGGCGACTGAGTGACCCGCTTCAATTTCCAAATTGATATCGCTCAACACGTTGACGCCATCGATATATCCGAAACTCACATTTTCAAACGTGATACGCCCATTAATGGGTCCCATGATGGCGGCGTCGACTTTTTCGGTCACCGACGGCGGGGTTTCGAGTAGTTCTCGCAAGCGGATAATGGAACTACGACCCTGCTGGAGCAGGTTGTACTGCTGGACCAAGAGTTGGATGGGTTGAAAGAAGCGCCCGAGGAACTGAAAGAAAATGGCCAGCGTGCCGAGGGAGATCTCGTTGCGCAACAACATGTTGCCGCCGATTCCAATAATCAGCGCCTGGCCCAAGATTCCAATCATGATCGTCACCGGTCCATAGATGGCGTTCACGCGACCAGTGAAGAGGTTGGCGTCGCGGTACCA
>JANXTQ010000071.1 GCA_025352305.1 Actinomycetes bacterium | reverse complement strand
GGAAAAGCCGCTCTCGTCGTGTCGACCCGGCGTGACGATGAGCTCACTAGAAAAAGCAAAGTATCCAAAAACGCGCTGTCCCACAGTGACCTGCGGCGTTCGACTTTCGCTCACGGTGCCGAGTCCCCATACCGGCATCTGGCCCCATTCGTCGCGAGACTCCTCATCGCGCACTGGAAAAAAGCTCCAGTAGTTCATGAGATCGCCCATAACGGCGTAAGTGATGTTGTTCGCCGACAGTCCGAAACTCTCCAACTCCAGTCGCACCTGGCCCACGTCGAGTGCGAGCGAAGCTCGATCCTGGTGGCGCGTAACGCGAAGATCATCTTTGCGAATTTCAATATCCATAGTTCAATGTATGTCGCCGAGCGCACTGTTCGGGGACTGAATTTTCGACGCCGCGATGCGGCCACGCGCACTCATCGCGCGCAGGTTCTGCGTTCCCGTGAATTCACGATGTTCCCGTCCGAGCACGGTGCACTTTGCAGCGAAATGAACTCCTCGGGCTGAGCAAATGCGGTGTTAGGTTGCGGTGAATCGTATTTACGAGAGGTGTCGCCATGCTCCAGTCCCGCCGTATTCGAACGGTCTTTGTCGCCCTGGCGTCAACGTCCTTTGCGCTCACCACGTTGTCGGTATCGGCCGCTGGTGCGCTGGCACCGAAGATGAGCGTGATCTCGCCGGCCGTGCACGCTCCGAGCGGTGCTCGAGCTCTCGGTTCGCTCAGCGCGACACGTACCGTGAACTTCTCCGTCTATCTACGCTCTTCTAACTCCGCGGGCTTGGCGCGCTACGCCGCCGGCGTGACCAACACTCATTCGGCCACGTACGGTCACTATCTCACCCGAGGTGAGTTCGCCCACCGATTCGGTGCATCGCCAACGTCTCTCGCCACGCTGCGCGCCGCGCTTCGAGCAGACGGGCTGCAAACGGGCCAGCTCGTGGACGGCCTGGAACTGCGCACACGCGGTTCAGCTGGCACCATTAACGCGGCGTTTCACACGTCGCTCGAGTCATTTCGTTTGGCCGACGGATCACTCGGTACGGGTGTTGTTCGTCCGCTACTGATGCCGTCCGCGCTCGCACGTGTCGTGCTCGGCGTCGTTGGACTCAACAATTTGGTTCACTCCTCGAGTACCACGAAGGGTCATCTGCCGCAGAAGCGTCTCAGCCACATTCGTTGGCCCAACACCGCACTGCCGGGACGTAGCTTCAGCGTCCACAACAATGTTCCCGGTGGCGCACCGGGCGCGTGCTCGTCCGCCGTGAGCGCAACGACTCAAGGATTCGGCGGAATCACCGACGACCAAGTCGCCAACGCCTACGGCGTTTCGGGTCTCTATAGCGCCGGCGACTTCGCGTCGGGCCAGACGGTCGCGATTTACGAACTGGAGCCGTTTGCTATCTCGGACGTCGCGGCCTTTGACCAGTGCTACTTCGGAGCTGATCACAGCTCCAACGTTTCAACGGTCAACGTCGACGGCGGACCCGGAACCGGACTCGGCAGTGGCGAATCGGCCCTCGATATTCAAAACGTCTCCGCACTCGCTCCGAGTGCGCACATTGTCGTGTACCAAGCACCCAATACAACCAGCGGCGCTCTCGACGCGTACGCGCGAATTGTCTCTGACGACACCGCCAAGGTCGTCACGACGTCGTGGGGTCTGTGCGAGGCCGCGGCCGCGGCCTATAGCCCCGGCAGTTTGGACGTGGAGCACCTGCTCTTCGAGCAGGCGGCCGCCCAGGGCCAAAGCGTCTTTGCGGCGGCCGGGGACAATGGCGCCGACGACTGCGCGGGCCACGGATCGTACCCCGTTGCTCCGAATCTTTCTGTTGACGATCCCGCTAGCCAGCCCTACGTGGTTTCGGTGGGCGGAACAACGGCGGTCACCGTGTCCAATCCGCCCAGTGAGCAGGTGTGGAACGACGGAGCGACCGGAGGTGCGGGTGGTGGTGGAGTCTCCAGCCTGTGGCCAATGACTCCGTGGCAGCACAACGTCGGTTCCGTCGTTACTGCGGCGGGTCCGAGTTCGTGTGGACAAGGAACTTCTGCGTGTCGCGTCACTCCGGACGTCTCGGCATTCGCCGACGAGTTCACTGGAATCACCATCAATTACGGCGGCGGTTGGTACACCATTGGTGGAACTTCGTCGGCGGCTCCCATCTGGGCCGCCATGTTGGCCGAGGTCAATGCGTCGTCGACCTGCGCCTCGAATAGCGCTACGGCAAACGGAGTGGGTTTTGTTTCTCCGTTGCTCTATGAAGTGGGAGGCAACGCGGGTGCCGCGGCCACGGCCTTCAATGACGTCACGGCGGGTAACAACGACGTGTTCTCCATTAACGGCGGTGCCTACGCGGCCGTGTCGGGTTACGACGCCGCGAGTGGATTTGGTTCACCCAACCTGAGTGGCAACGGCGGAACCGGCCTCGCACAGGCCCTGTGCAACGCCGCCAACAACGCAACGACCAGCGCGCTCACTCGCGTTCTGCCCACCGTGGGATCCGCCAACGGTGGTACCAACGTCACCGTAACGGGTACCGGATTTATGACGGGCTCGACGGTCAACGTGACGGGCGTGGCATTTGGTGAAGTTCCCGCCGCAAACTTCACGGTGCTTAACGCCACCACGCTGAGCGCGCACACTGCGCCTGCGCAGTCGGCGAATCTGTCGTCGAGCACGCACTCGTCGATAGCTGACTCCCTCGTGGCCGTCACCTTTTCTTCGGGTCACGTAGCCGTGGGTGGAAAGTTCTCCTACCAGTCCGCTGGAGCGAATCGTAAGAAGCCGGTCGTACTGTCTGTTGGACCCTCCGGAGGCCCACTGGCGGGAGGCAACCTCGTCACGATTTACGGCACAGGTTTCGCTGGCTACAACACGGGCTACACCGGAGCGTCGTCGGTGACCTTTGGTGGGGTGGCGTCACCCAGCTTCACCATCAAGAGCGACTCGATGATTGTGGCCGTGGCCCCGGCGTCGGGCGGGGCTAGCTGCTTAGCGAATAGTCACAGCGCAACGAGTGGTCTCTGCCAGACGAGCGTGGTTGTAACGACCGCGTTTGGTTCGTCGGCCGTTGTGGCCCCACTTCGTCCGCTGCAGGGTTACCTCACGTACAACAACCTCGGAATTCCGACGCCCTCGCCGAACTGTAAGTGCGAAATATTTCCGACTTTGACGGAGTACGACTATCAGGCAGCTCCGACAATCTCCAAACTCACCGTGTTCAACTTTGGCGGCGGAAGTACCCTCAGCCCCTACGGCGGAGACCAAGTGTTCGTCCAAGGCACGGGCTTTAACTACCTCACCTTGAACGACGCTCTTCAGGGCGCGGGCGCGGCTCAGGTGCAGATTGCCAACGTGATCGACGTGACGTACTCCGGGTTCTATATGTTCACTGCGCCGGACGCTAATCCGACTCCGAGTGGCGACAGTCAACCGTTCTCGGTTAATACTTTGGGCGGAACCTCCGCCAGCAAGTCCCTGCTGTTTGCCGCGGTGCCCAAGATTTTGTCGATCTCGACGCACGTACTGCCGTCGGCCGGTGGAACGTCGTTAGTGATAACGGGTCTCGGATTTACGCACGTTCAGTACGTGCTGTTTAGTTCGCCGTTCGGCATGCCGTCGACCCAGGTCTTGAAAAACTTCACGATTGACTCATCTACTCAGATCACGGTCACCTCACCGAGCTTGACTCCGGCGAGTTATGTCGTTTTCGTGGGCAATAGCTCCACCGACTCCGGTCTGTACAACATCCCGCTGCGCGGAACACCCCAACCGTTTCAGACCTTGGCCTACTCGACGTCCAACGTGGTAGTGATCTACCCCGGCGGCGCCGCACTCACGGCAACGAGCGACTCCGTCTGTTCGAGTGATGGTGGCTGCACAATGTTACTGACGGGCATCAACTTGGGTGACCCCAATTCGTTGTCCGTGTTCGTTGGCACGCAGCAAGCGACGATTTTGAACACTTTGGTATCGGGAACTGATTACACCTTGAGCATTACGGTTCCAGCGTCGTTCCTACACCAAGTTGGATTGTTTACGATCTTTGTTCAGACCGATCACGGAACGACGGCTTCGACGCTCAGCGCCTACGAGCAGTACACCTAACGTTGTCGCGTTCAGCTGAAAAGTGCCGCTTCGAAAGAGGCGGCACTTTTTAGTTCTGACTCGATCCACGCGCCATGATGTCATCGGCGCGTTGCGCGAGGAGCTCGGAACTAAAGCGCTCGCTCATCCACTCTCGGTTGTAGCGACGTTCACGCGTCCACGCGTCGGGTCCGCTCAGTGCGCCAATCTCGTCGTACATTTTTCTCAACTGCGCGACCGGTTCGGGGTCAAGTTGGGCCACGGATTCGGCCACGGCGAGCGCTCGGCCCAGGAGTTCGTCGTGGGCAGTAATTTCCGTGACCAGTCCCCACGACAGTGCTGTTGGCGCGTCGAGAAAGTCACCCGTCAAGCTCATTCGTCGCGCTCGATCTATTCCAATCAGCGCGGGCAGACGAATGGACATTCCGCCACCGGGCATGACGCCGACGCGGCCATGAGTGTCCGCGAAACTGGCGCGTTCGGACGCGATGAGAAAGTCACAGCACAGTGCGAGTTCTAATCCTCCGGTCACGGCGGGACCGTTGATGGCGCCAATGAGGGGAGTGTCGTGAGAGGCGAGAAGGCCGTACTGCGCGGGCACGTCGCTACGCGACAGAGTGCGCGTAGCGGCGAGTTCGGCTCCCAAATTGCGCAGGTCGAAGCCGGCGCTGAAGGCGGGATCGGTTCCGGTGAGAATCATGCATCGAACCGAACTGTCCGCGTCGAGTTCGACCACGGCAGTTACGAGGGCGCCCATGAGCTGCGCCGACAGAGCGTTTCGCTTCTCGGGTCGATTAAGAGTTAAGACCGCGACCGCACCCGAACGATCCACTAACAGTTCGCTGTTTGACATCAGGATTCTCCGCTCTCGTTGTTGCAGGACGTTATATGTTCACTCGTCTCGTCGCCACTGGCGGTACCGTACGACATGGCGACAACGACGATCGCTGATCCCGACGCGACCGCTCCCGGCGATGCGTCGACCGCAAATGTAGGTCGCCGTGCCCGCGAACTACTCATCGCCGGTGCGCTCTATTTGCTCGCCGCCCTCGGACTTTTTTTTAACGTCATCACGACCTCACTCTCACGTGCGGCAACGTGTACCTGTTCGGACGTCGCGCAGTTCGCCTGGTTCCAGCAGTGGCCCTGGGTGGCGCTGCGCCATGGGCAGTTTCCGTTCTTTTCGACGGCAATGTTTTACCCCCACGGCATCAATCTCTTATCCAATACCTCGTCTACGGGAATTGGCCTCGTGCTCATGCCTGTCACGGCAATATTTGGTCCACTGGCCAGTCTCAACGTTGCGCTGATTGCGGCGCCGACCCTTTCGGCCCTGTCGATGATGTACCTCGCTCGACGCTGGAGCGACTCGTCGATCAG
>JANXTQ010000239.1 GCA_025352305.1 Actinomycetes bacterium | reverse complement strand
CTTAGCCGGTGGTGCCGGAACACGGCTCTACCCCGTTACTCGTGCCGTCTCGAAGCAGTTGCTGCCGATTTACGACAAGCCCATGATCTACTACCCGCTCAGCACGTTGATGTTGGCGGGTATCCGAGAAATCCTCATCATCACGACGGAACATGATCAGGAAAGTTTTAAACGACTACTGGGCGACGGCTCCGCGTTCGGACTGTCGCTTACCTACGCCACCCAGCACCACCCCGGCGGTCTCGCCGAAGCATTGATTATTGGAGAGTCGTTTCTGGCCGGTCAAAAGTGCGCCTTGATCCTCGGAGACAATCTCTTTTACGGTCCGGGACTCGGTTCGCAGCTCCAGCGCAACTCCAATATTGAGGGTGCGCTCATTTTCGCTTACCAGGTCGCCGATCCAACGAGCTACGGCGTCGTCGAGTTCGACGAAGCAGGAAACGTCATTTCGCTCGAGGAGAAACCGCAAGTGCCCAAGAGCCACTACGCCGTACCGGGCATTTATTTCTACGACGAACGGGCCAGCGAACTGGCGCATCAACTCAAGCCGTCCGAGCGAGGCGAACTCGAGATCACTGCCCTCAATAACCTTTACCGCGAGCGGGGACAGTTGAAAGTTGAGATTCTCGCTCGATCCACCACGTGGCTCGACACAGGAACCCACGAGTCACTCTTTGAAGCGTCGGGGCTAATACGGACCCTGCAGCACCGCTCGGGCCTGCGCATTGGCGACATTGAAGAGATCGCCGCCGATCTCGGCTGGTTGGCGTAGTCACAACCCGCTGGGATCATGAAGCCCGGACAATTGTTGGCCGAGTAGTTTTAGGGTTCTGTGTCCAGCGATAGCACCACACCCGCCAGTCTCGAACTGAGAAATGTCTCGGTGAGCTTCGGCGGTCTGCTCGCACTCAACGACGTTTCTTTTCAAGTCTCTCCGCACGAAATCGTCGGACTCATTGGCCCCAACGGAGCCGGTAAAACAACGGCCTTTAACGTTGCCTGTGGATTTGTCAAGCCGACCTCGGGAACTGTCCAGTTCCCGAGCGCGAAGAAGAAAGCGTTGCGCCCCGACCAGTTAGCTCGCGCCAATGTCGCGCGCACCCTGCAGGGAGTAGGTCTCTTTAATCACATGAGCGTTCTAGAAAATGTGATGGCCGGCGCCCAAAGTCGCCGTGGTGGGAACTTTTTCACTGACTTCATGGGTTTTCCTGCTGGTGCTCGCCGAGAACGTGAGTTGCGAACCCAGGCACTGGCGGGTCTCGACGCACTCGGCATTGCAAATTTTGCCGGACAACTTCCAACAGCAATCCCCTACGGCATCGCGAAGAAAGTCTCCGTAGCGCGCGCGCTGATGTCGAGGCCCACGCTGCTCTTGCTCGACGAGCCCGCGTCGGGACTCGACGAAAATGAACTCGACGAGTTCGCGGCACTGATCAAGTCGCTGCGCTCAGAGATGGGCGTGCTGCTCGTAGAGCACAACATGGATTTCGTCATGCCCTTGGTGGACCGACTCGTTGTCTTGAACTTTGGTCAGGTAATTGCTTCAGGACCACCCGAAGAAATTTCAGAGAACGAGGACGTGTTGGCGGCCTACCTTGGGGTCGACGAATGATCTCGGTCCAGCACCTTTCTGTCAGTTACGGCGCGGTCAGTGCTCTGAGCGACGTCAGCTTTGTTGCGCCGACCGGGTCGATCACCGCTGTCCTGGGTGCGAACGGCGCGGGAAAAACCACTCTGCTACGTGCTATTTCGGGACTCGTCAAGTTCCGTGAAGGTGAAATATTCAGCACCGAGGTGAACCTGAAAGGCATGAAAACCGAAGACATCGCTCGTCTCGGCGTCGGGCACGTGCCCGAAGGTCGCGGAGTAATTGGCGAATTCACGGTTGAAGACAATTTAAAGTTGGGCGCCCTTTACGCCAAGGTGAACTTTGTGCACGGGGCTGCAGAACAGTACGAACAGTTCCCCGTGCTCGGAGATCGGCGCAAACAGTTCGCCGCCACGTTGTCAGGGGGTGAGCGTCAGATGCTCGCGATGGCGCGAGCGCTCATTGCCAAGCCGAAGGTGCTGTTACTCGACGAACCGTCGCTCGGACTGGCTCCGCTCGTAACCTCCGAACTGATGAAAACGATCCGGGACCTTTGCGCCAGTCAGCACTTGACGGTGATTCTGGTCGAACAAAACGCCAAGAGCGCTTTGCGCATTGCGCACAATGCTGTGGTTCTGCACCTCGGAAAAGTGGTTGCCTCCGCCGACGCCGCCACGGTCGCGGCGGATGATCAGTTGCGTCACTACTACCTCGGACTGGTGAAGTAATGGGCAACTTCATTTCGTCGAAATTCATGAACGACATTTTCTCCGGCATCACCACGGGAACCGTCGTGGCGCTGGTGGCCCTCAGCCTCGTCATCATTTGGCGATCGACTCACGTCTTGAACTTCGCCCAAGGGGCCATGGCGATGTTTGCTGCCTATATCGGCATGACCCAAATTGATCGCAACGTCCCCTTCTTTTGGTGCCTACTAATTTCAGTTGCGGCCGGATTCATCATGGGTGGAGTAACCGAACGCGTTCTCATCCGGCCCCTGTACGGCAAACCGGAAATTAACCCCATTGTCGTGATGGTTGGACTGCTCGGGTTGCTGGAAGCGGTGGCCGCGGCTATTTGGACGACGACTAACCGATCGATTCCTGCTCCCTTTTCTTAGATTTACTTCAGTTACCACGGTCGCTCAATTCTGCTGAGCGACAACCTCATTTTTGAAGTGTTGCTCGCCGTGTCGGTCATGTTGACAATTGCGCTGCTCTTCAAATACACCAAACTCGGTCTTCAGTTGCGCGCCGCTGCTGCGGCGCCGGAGGTCGCTCGGCTTCTCGGAGTGCGTGTCAATCGAATGCTGACCTTTGGCTGGATGCTGGCCAGCCTCGTTGGAGCTCTGAGTGCGGCGATCTACACGTCAGGGTCACAGTCTGCACTGGCTCCCCAGATTATGGACGGCTTGTTTGTCAGCGGATTCATCGCCGCGGCGATTGGTGGTTTGGAGTCTCCCATGGGTGCCGTTGTCGGCGGATTGAGCCTGGGCATTATCAATTCGTTGATTCACGACTACTGGTCCGCCAACGCCTCGCAACTAACGCCGTTGGCTATTTTGGTGGTTGTACTGATGTTTCGACCCCAAGGACTATTTACGCGAAGTTCGGCGAGGCGGGTCTAATGAGTGATGCCCCTGTCACTAAACGGCACCCGTTAATCAAGCTGTGGCGCACTCTGCGTCGTCAGTTTGTCAACTTGCCGACCACCTCACGGATTGCCGGTGTTCTGCTGTTGACGTTGGTCGCCATTGTGATCTCCTTCTTTCTCTCTCAGCAACAAAATGGGCTGATGGCTCAAGGTGGGGCCGTAGCGATCGCGGTCCTAGGACTCAGTTGGCTCACCGGACTCAGTGGACAAATTTCGGTGGGCAATAGTGGTTTTGTGTTGGTGGGAGGATTCGCGGGTGCGCTGTGGGCAGAGCACCACACGAAAAGCCCGGTCATCATTTCGCTGTTGTTAGCTACCGTGATGGGTGCTGTCGCGGGACTGATAATGGGAATTCCGGGCACCCGACTTCGCGGTCCGTACTTGGCAGGATTCACCATTGCATTTGCCACCGTTTTACCCCCCTTTATTTCAACGCTGTCCTCACTCGGAGGTTCGGGGGGAATTTTCATTACGCCGCTCACGGCGCCGTCGTGGTTCATTTCCCTCGTGGGGGGTCCCTACGCGCAAAGTGATGCAACGGTTCAGTGGACCACAGACTTCGTTCTCGTGGTCGCGGCGATCGCTTTCTTCTTTATGGGTAACTTGATGCGCTCGAAGACCGGACGGTCAATGCGCCTCGTTCGTGACAACGACGTCGCGGCCGAATTGGTGGGCGTGAACCTCCCCCGAGCACGAACGTTGGCGTTTGTCATCTCTGCGGCGTACAGCGGATTGGCCGGTGGCCTCTACATCTTGATTAATCAAAGCATCAACTACCAGTCGTTCGGCCTGGGCTTTTCCATAACGCTGCTCACCGTCATGGTGCTCGGCGGAATCGGAACTCTGTCCGGCGCCGTCATTGCCGGGATCATTTTTGCCTTCAGCGGGCCGGCCGTGGGGCACTTAAATACGCTTCTTCACATCAGCCCCACGTCGGGCTGGTACTCACAAATGCAGCTCATTATCTTCGGAATCGTCCTGATCGTGACGATGATCACTGCTCCACGGGGGCTAGTGGGCATCACGGCGAAAATTCGCCCGCTTTTGCAGCGCTCTCGTTCCTAAGCCAACAACAACTCTGGCGAGGCTCGGGGCGCCCTTGTGACATTCCTGAGCGACCAGTAGGATTTGACCAAAGTATTAACCAGAATCTCTATAAGGGGGAACAGAATGTTTCGAAGTCGTTTTCAGCGCGGAGCGGCGATGCTGTCAGCATCGACGTTGGCGCTCGGCCTAATTAGCGCGGGAGTCGCCGTTGGCAGTGCCAATGCCACCAGCCCGCGCGTCAATGGCGTGACGTCTAACAGCATCACCATTGGTGCCACTGTTCCGCTGTCCGGTATTGCCGCGAGTTACGCGGAAGTCTCGGCTGCCGCCAACGCCGTATTCAAGTACGTCAATAACAAGGGTGGCATTAACGGTCGAAAGATCAACTACATCCGCTTAGACGACTGCTACAACCTCGCCTCATCGGGTTTGGGTTGCACTCAGCCTTCGTCGACCACCACATTGTCTCAGACCCAGCAACTTGTCGGCACTGACCACGTCTTTGCGACGGTCGGCTCACTCGGTACCGCGGCGCAGGACAGTGTGCGTGCCTACATGAAGTCAACCGGAACCCCCCAGTTGTTCGTGAACTCCGGTTCATCAGACTGGAATGACTCGGTCAACAACCCGCAGCTGTTCGGTTTCCAAGCCAGCTACAAGGTGGAAAACAAGATTTTCGCCAAGTTCATCAAAGCCAATTACGCCGGCAAGTCCGTCGGATACGTTGGTCAGAACGATGACTTCGGCCTGAACGGTTACTCCGGTTTGACGTCTGGCACCGGTGTCACGGTTGCTGGTTCCGACAAGATCCTGTACAACCCGGCCGACGCTTTGTTGGTCACCGGTGACATTGCTACTGGTGTGACGCAGTTGAAGGCCGACAACGTCAAAGTTGTCGTGCTCGACTCAATTCCGGCCGTTACCAAGCAGATTCTGAAGACGGCACACAACCTGGGCTACAGCCCGGTATGGGTCATCTCCTCGGTCGGCTCGAACCCCATCTCGGTGAACACGGTTTACGAAGCCAACGCCTTCTCGTCAAACTCGCTTCCCGCGACCAATGACGCGAAGAACGTGTGGAACGTCTGGCTGCGCAAGGTTCTCGCCGGTGACAAGACGGACTTCCCGTTCTACAAGTCATCGTCGATCCTCGACGGTAACGAGCAGTACGGTGCGAGCTTTGCGGCCGCCTTCTGCGAGGCACTCTTTAGCCTCGGCAAGAACGGCGTCACGCAGGCGGGCATTGAGTCGGCCATGACCAAGGTTGCGTTCTCGACTCCTTCGGGCCTCGCGCTCAAGTACTCGTCGAGCAACCACCAGGGCCTGCTGGGAGCCGCCATCCAAAAGGTGGTCGCCAACGGCGCCAAGGCCCCGGTTTACACCGCGTACGTCAACAAGACGGTGTACACCACGACGGACAGCCCGAGCTCAGCGATTGCATCAAGCACCTTGAAGGTGACCGCAATCCCGGCTTACATCAAGTAGTCACTCGCAGCAAATAAGAAACCCCCCGCCGGGAAACCGGCGGGGGGTTTCTTTTTGTCTGAACGATGGTTCGTGGCCACACGTTGCTGGCGCTGATCCGGTGCAGCAGCAATGATTCACTCATGCGAAAGCAGTACAACTTCTGGCCCGGTGAACACGGGCTCGACGCGTGGGACGTCGATCGCCTTATCGCGCTCACGGCGCATTTTCCCGTCACTCAAGTTCGCATCGACTCTCTTAATGAACTCGATACCAACTACTGGAGCGTGGACGACTCAACGACGGTTCGTGCACTGAGCGAACATGTCCAACTAGTTCAGGACGCCGACACCAGTTTCCCAATCATCTTGTCAGCCAACGGTCGAATCATGGATGGGATGCACCGCGTCGTGAAGCTCTTATTGAACGGCACCACAACAGTCAACGCCGTTCAGTTCGTTTCGGATCCGACACCGGACTTCACCAACTGTCGACCAGAGGATTTGACCTACGAATGACGAGACAGGGACTCAAGAAATGGTTCGTCAAGCGTTAGCGCCGGCGTCCAGGCACTCATTCGAAATGACGTGGCCACACGAATAATTCAATCGCCAGGAGACATGAGCGGCGCAACTTCGAAAATGTCGCGATTGAGGAGTTCGGGCACATTGTCGAAGTTAAACGGTGAAGCACGCCATGCGTTCACGCCGCCACATCACGTGAGCCTCATCAACTCAGATAACGAGAAGTGACAATGCTCTCAGGTGCGGGCCAAAACCTCATCGAAGAGATTGCACATCGCCGTCCAGGAGCGTCGATCCGCTGCTTCGTCATAGCTCAGACCCGCAACAACTTCCATGTTTGTTCGGGGATGAGTGAAACTGTGTTGAACTCCACCGTATAGATGAATCTGCCAATCAACTCCGGCGTCAGTCATCTCCTGTTCAAAATCAAGCCGTTGTTGTACCGAAACAAACGGATCATCCGCACCGACGCAAACCAATAGCTTGGCAACAATTTTGACAGACTCTTCGCTTCGAGAGGTTACGAGGCCCGGATGTAGCGCTACGACGGCGCGAAGTGCCGCGCCAGTACGAGCAAGTTCGAGGGCCATCGTTCCTCCGAAGCAGTAACCAACGACCACGATGCGCAGGGGATCGACCCGAGGATCACTGAGAAGGGCGTCCAGACCCGCTTGGGCGACTGTTCGGCATCTTTCAACGTCCTCAATCAACTCCCCGAGTCGATCATTGATCTCGGCGCGGTTGGTAAGTCCGACACCACCTCCGTGATAGTCCAACGAAAACGCAACGAAACCCAAATCGGCGAATGATTGAGTTCGTTGACGTTGGAATTCGTCCAGACCATTTCCTTCGTGACAGATCAGCACGCCCGGAAACGGACCGTTGCCGTCAGGTCCCGCCAACGCGCCCACCATTTGACGATGATCCACCTCATAGTTCACGGCATTGATCATTGCGACGCCCCTTACCTGTCTCCGCGACGTTCCCTGGTTACCGAGTGAAACCAGTCTTTCGCGCGATCTCTCCGAACGCTTGGAGCTTGTGGACGCCAATCACCTGGCGATCCTTTGTTGCCATCTGCGCTGCCCTCTCTATCGCAAGAGATACCACGTCATCCTCAACACCAGTGAGTTCAATGATTCCCGCACTCAGAGCGTCGGCCGCGCCAAATCGTCGAGCGGTCAACATTGCTTCACGCGCGGTCGCTGCGGGGAGGCGACCCATGACCACGGCCGCCATTTCATCGGTGAGGGGCAGTCCCAGTTCCACTTCGTTTAAACACCAGTATCCGCGGTCCTCGCGCATGACGCGGTAGTCCGTTGTGCAGGTCAACATCGCTCCGCCGGCAAAGGCGTGACCGTTAATGGCCGCGACGGTGTAGGCCGGATAGGTGATGAGGCGCCCAAAGAGCTGGTGCAGTGCGGTCGCGGTTGGCGCGAACTCGCCCGGTGACGAGGCAAAACGGTCTAGGTCCAGCCCATTCGAAAAGAACTTGCCCGTTCCGGTCACAACAAGGGCGAGCGGCCCGTCAATCGCGTCGAGTTCATCGAGGATCTCGTTGAATCGCTGTAGCGAATCCAAATTGATCCGGTTTTCGCCGTCGTTCCACGTCAGCAGAGCCACGGAGTCGTAAAACGACAGTGCAATAGTCATGGCGCGATCCTACGGCTGCGCCGTTGGAGGAGTAGTTACGACGCCAAGTATTCGATCTCTACTAAATATTTGTCGCCGCGCCGAGCAACCGTCCCAGGTTTCCGCCGCCTCCGCTGCTTCCCTCCGACGTGGGCATGTAGGGAATAAGAGCGTGCGCCAAGTTAGGCAGCGTCAGCGTTTGGAGCCAGACTTTGCCTGGTCCGGTCAGTTTCGCGAGGAATATAGAGTCCGCACCGAAGAGCATGTTCTTAACCCCCTTGACCATTTGAATCTCAAAGGTCAAGTTGGCCTCAAAGAGTCCAATGTGTCCGGGGTGGACCATCAACGTTTCTCCGGCGGCGAGGTCGTACTCAACCAGTTCTCCGGACAGTTCAACCCACGCCACGCCGTTTCCGCCCACGCGCTGAAGAATGAAGCCGGCTCCACCAAAGATTCCCGCGCCCAGCTTCTGCTGAAAACCAATGTTGAGTGTTACGTCCAGCGTCGCCGCCATGAAGCCGTGTTGAGAGACCA
>JANXTQ010000218.1 GCA_025352305.1 Actinomycetes bacterium | reverse complement strand
TGCCACGTGAGATTGGGCACCGACGCTGAATGCTCATTGCTCATGGCGACGCCACTATTTGAGTTGGCCACTGCCGCCACGGCGGCGAGCAACGTGATCATCGCGGTAACCGGCACGTGACCGTTAAAGAGATCGGGGTTGCGTTCTAAGAGCGCTGGATCCAGAGTCCTCGTCGCGCGCACAATCGGAAGTTTTGTAGCAGCGGCCGTGTCTTCCAGCGGTTCAAATCGTCCACTCGTTGGGCTCACCACAAAGAGCGATTGCGATAGCGCCGCCGACAGTGAATGAACGGTCACGACTGAGTCGATGCCTCCTCCAAAAGGAGTGAGCAAGGAACTCGGATCTTCGGCGACGTAGTGGGTCGACGCACTGTCTAGGCCACCCACCACCTCTACGTCGTGGAGGTTGAGCTCATTGCGAAACGCGAACTCTCCGAGTCCGTCGAGCAGTGCGGCCTTAACAAGCGCGCGTCCCGCGTTAGTAATCGGTGTACTGGCGAGGTCCACGCGATAGGCGGCGCCCGCTTTGTAGTACGAGAGTCCTGCGAGCAAGTACCACAACTGGGCAACGGCGACCCCCGACGGTGTCGTGAGGTCGCCAACGCCGTCAAATGTCACGGTTTCGCTGAATGACCGCTCATCGAGTTGATAGTGAGCGCTGAGCGTGTCAGGTGAAATCTCGAGACCGCTGTAGCGAAATACGACGGCGCGCGTTTTCATTTCTGGCTCGCAGTCATGGCGAGGCTCATGTTACGAGCACCACTTCGCCACGAGGGCGAATCGACCGCACGGTCGTTGCGCACGATCACTAAAAAAGGTGCTGCCGCCATCGGTGTATTCGCTCGACGCGAGGATGCGGCTCTCGTCAACTCCGAGCGCCGTCAGTTGATGCTGGGCAATGAGACGAAGATCGAGCAGCGAGCGGTCGTCGATGTCGGGCGTGTGCGCACCGTCGATGTGGGCAAAGTGCTCCACAACCTCGGGGCCAACTTGGTACTGGCGCCGTGAAATCGACGGGGCCATCACGGCGACGAGCGAATCAGACGTTTCAATCGCTGCGTGAGCGACTCTGAGGGCGCCGCGCGTCAAACCGCGCCACCCGGCGTGAACGAGGGCGATCGAGTGCGACGTCGGATCAATGAGCGCCAGAGCGACGCAGTCAGCCACCATGATCGCGGCGGCACGCTGTTCGCCACAAAGCAGCACAATGTCGGCGCTAATCACATCGCCGGCGTTGTGACGGTCCGCATAAGCGACGTCCACTCCGTGGGTCTGGCTAACAAAAATGAGGTCGTCGCTGTCGACCGCCACTGCGCTCGCGACGCGACGGCGATTTTCTCGCACGCACTCTTCGTCGTCGCCGACGTGATTTCCCACGTTGAGAGTGCCATAGCTCGCCGTACTGACCCCGCCGCGACGGGTGGTTACGACGAGGTCAACCCCGAGATCCGCGCAGAGCGGCGAGTAGAGAACGCTTAACTCACCACGCTGCTGGTAAATAAAGGGATCGACGAGTTGAGCTGGCGAAGTGAGCGGATTTGCGGGCTGGTTGCTCACCACCGAAGCGTAACGGTCGAGACCTGAGACCTCGAGAGCGTTCTTCTAAGTTGCAGGAGATGATCACCGTTGATGAAGCGCTGGCGCGGTGCCGCTTTCCCGCGGGGTCGGTCGAACTCGCCGTATCGGGTGGCGCGGATTCAGTGGCGATGGCATTGCTGGCTCGAGCGGCGAACATCGCCGCAACCGTTCACCACGTTGATCACCATTTGCGCCATGAAAGTAGTGAGGACGCGAGGCTCGTCGAACAGCTCGCTCATGATCTCGGGTTCCACTTCGTCCTGCACGATGTTCATGTCGAAAAGGGGGCCAATATGGAATCGCGAGCGCGCGGTGCTCGGCGTTCAGTGCTGCCGGCTCGCGCGCTGACGGGTCACACGATGGACGATCTCGCTGAAACAGTGCTCATCAATCTCATGCGCGGCGCTGGAGTCGACGGTCTGTCGCCAATGGTGAATGAACAAACCAAACCAATTCTTTCTCTGCGACGTAGCGAAGTGCTCGAGATCGTCGAAAAGTCCGAGCGACCGTTTGTAGTTGATTCGACGAATAATGATCTCACTATCCTGCGAAATCGCATCCGTCTAGAAACCCTGCCGATGCTGAATGAGGTGGCGCGTCGGGACCTCGTTCCCGTACTGGGGCGTCAAGCCGAACTGATGGGCGAGGAGCGTCGCTGGATTGAGGAGATCTGTCACGACGATTCACTCATATCGATTGACGACATTGATTGTCGAGATTTGGCCCGGTGGGCGACCGCACGGCTTCGACGATGGCTGCGAATCAAACTCAGCGGCGCTGATCACGGTGACGGGGTGCACCCACCGAGCGCCGCCGAAGTTGAGCGAGTGATCGCCGTGGTCCGCGGAGAGGTGGCAGCGACAGAAATTGCAGGCTCACGACGAGTCTCTCGACACGATCAACACCTACGAATTACGTAAGTAACAACCACTACGCTGCCAGCAATGACGAGTGATCCTTTAGAGGCGGTAGTTCCGGCGTGGGCAGCTCACGAACTCGGTACCGTCATTGTGGCGCCG
>JANXTQ010000098.1 GCA_025352305.1 Actinomycetes bacterium | reverse complement strand
CGGTGATCGTGCCGTTGCCCGTCACTGACGTCAGAGTGACGGCCGAAGGATTGTTGTTGGTCACGCGCAAAATGACGTCGGCGGTCCCACCGGGTTGAAGTAGCGAACTCGGAGTATCCCCGCCGACGGTCGCGGCGACGGTGACGGGGAGCATTGAACCGCTCACGACCAGTCCCTCGCCCTGACCGGAAGAGGTGAAGGCACCGAGCGCCACGGCAACCGACAGTGAGGCCACGAGAACGCCGAGCGAACTACCAATGACCACGCGCAAACGGGGCTTCATGAGGCCCTCACGATTGACGTTTCTCTCAACGAAAGGAGCTGTCGACGTTGCTCATCACCGCAGGCTCGTGTTGAGACTGCTGAGCGGCGGCTCATCGACAACTCCCTTCGTATTCAACGGCGACTACGCAAGACCGACAACCCCTCGCGGGGATTTGCTGCGTTATTAGCTCGCTGCGATGTAGAGAGGAACGGTGGCGCCTTGGCAGCTGTTTTGGTTACCGGAGTTGTCAATGAGCTGCAAGGTAACTGTGCCGCTGAAGACCTGGCCGGGTGTGAGGTCGACGTTCGGGTGAACAGTGAAGGATCCCGATCCGGCGGTAACGCCGTCACCAACAGCTTGTCCACCAACCGAGAAACTCGCCGACGTGCAGGCGGGGTTCGCTGCAACCGTACGCGTCCAGTTGCCTTCGGTGGTGTTGGGCGAGGTTCCGCTCGATGTGCCGATGGAAATCACCACATTGGCGAGGTTCTGGTTACCGGAACTGGGGTTGGTAACGGTGTAGTTGACGGTGTCAATGACTCCGGTACCAATGGTCGTATTGGGAACGAGGTCCGCGGCCACGTCGGCGGTCGAAGAGACGGTCAAGGTCGAACTGGATCCAACAACCGCCGATCCGGTTCCTTGGCCACTAGACGAAAAGTAGGCGTAAGCCGCACCGGAAAGTCCGAGCACGAGAGCGGTGGTGACAGAAGCCACCCGAATTTTGTTGGAGAAAAAACGCTTCACAGGGGCTTCCTTCCGACAGCCGGCTGTCGGCTATGGAACACCACTCTAACTTCGATGGACCCAGTGTCAAGTGAACAATTGAAATATTTTCAGTAGTTTGCTTGACTTTTCTGACTCACGTCGCTCACAGTCGACTGGTGTCAGATGGCGTTTCGGGCACTCGACGTTCGCTGGCTTTGCCATCTCATTCGTCAACCGCCACCACGGCCGACTGCGAGCACGGCGTCGCCGGTAGTTCGTGATGCAGTGCAGTCGCAACGCGCGGCGTCACCGTTCGGTTGTGCTCAATATTTGTAACATGAAGCGAGCCGATTATTCGGTGACGTCGAAAGTGAGATGACATGGCTACAGGTGCAACTCCACAACGCAAAATGTTCATTGGGCTGGCGGTGTTAATTGTGCTCGTAGCGATCATTGTGGGCATCTCGATGTCGTCCAGCAACAAACCAACCGCTAGCGGCAACGGCGCGTTTGACGCGGTGGCGGCGAAGTTGGTGCCCGCGGCGTACAAGGGCGGAACTTTAATTTCGGCGATGGACGCGACCTATGCGCCTGATGAGTTCGTCGGCAGTGATGGCAGCACCATCGTGGGATTCAATGTCGACTTGATGAAGGCGCTCGCAGCCACGCTCGGCCTGAAAGTGCAGGCCCAAAACGTGACTTTCTCCAACATCATTCCCGGAATTCAGGCTGGGCGTTTCGCGGTGGGCAACTCTTCATTCACCGACAACGTCACGCGTCAAGCCTCGGTGAACTTCGTGGATTATTTCTCCGTGGGTGAAGGTTTTTACGTAAAGTCCTCGACGAACGCGATCTACACGTCGCTGGCGAGTTTGTGCGGCACGTCGGTGGCAGTGGAGAGTGGCACCGTTGAAGAAACGGACGCGAAAGCCCAGGCCACCAAGTGCCCGGCCACTCAGCCACTGCAGGTCGCCTCGTACCCCGGACAGGATCAGGCAAATTTGGCGGTCTCGTCGGGACACCAAACCGTAGGATTCCTCGATTCGCAGATTGCTGCCTACGTGGTGAAAAAGAGCGGTGGACTGTTCAAACTGTCCGGCGCACCGTTTTCGGTTGCGCCCTACGGGATTGCGGTGGCGAAGACCACGGCTGGCTTGAAGTTCGCCAAGGCGCTGCAAGCAGCGTTCGTTGACCTCAATTCCAATGGCACCTACGCCAAGATTCTGAAAAAGTGGGGCGTCAGTGGCGGCGCGGTGAGCAAATTTGCGATTAACGGCGCAAAGTAATACGGCGTAGAGCGAGGCGGCAGTGACTAGTTCACCCGCCGAAGATGAGGTCGAACAACTTAAGGTCGTAGCGGTTCGTCACGTGGGTCGATGGGTCGCTGCACTGGGGGTAGTCGTAGGACTCGCGATGTTGGTGCACACGTTGTGGTCAAAAATCCCGACGGGACTCGAACGCTGCGTCAGATCCGCAACGGGAGTACGTCACTGTCACGCAATTGTGCAGTGGCGATTTCAGTGGGACGTCGTGGGCCGTTACTTCACCACCTCCCAGGTGCTCCACGGTTTGATTCGCACATTGGAACTGACTGTTTTGACCATGGTGATTGGAATATCCCTGGGCGTAGTTATTGCGGTGATGAGACTCTCGACG
>JANXTQ010000083.1 GCA_025352305.1 Actinomycetes bacterium | reverse complement strand
TGAAGGGTGACGGTGTCGGTAATCACGTGATCGGCCGGAGGATTCGCACTCCAACTGACGTGCACGCCGAGTCCTTCGGCGAAGGCGGCGACTGTCGGTGGCTGGCGTGGAACGTTGTGGATGACAAAGCGGCTATCGGGTGAAACCGGCGACGTCCCATTGAGCGAACTCACCGTTACGTCGTAAGCACCCTGGCCAATGTCGGGTACCGCAACAACCACGCTCGACGGTGTCGCCGTCGACGCACTGAGCACGGTGTCACCAAACATCACGCTCGTCACGCCACCAATGTTGAGACCGGAAATTGTGACGGAGTCGCCCGGGGCACCGGCACTGCCGGACGCCCCGTCATTGTTGGACACCGACGTCACGACGGGAACGTTGCTCGCAATCGCCGAAACGAAAATCGACAGCACGATTGATGAGCTGAGTCCGTTTTCGTCGCGAACCGTCACGGTTATCAAATAGTTTCCCGCAGTGCCGACCAATGGAGTGCCGCTGATCGTGGCGCTCGCACCATTAGGCGCGGAGTCAAAGGCCAAACCAGCGGGCAACGAACCGGACCACGACATCTTCGCGCGCACTGATGTGGAGGCAGTTACGCCAAAGGTGCCTGACGAACCCTCCGTAAAGGCGCCGGTCGTCGAACTCGTAAAACTCGGAGCGGATCCGCCGAGACTCAGTAGTCCCCCCACGACGGGAATCGTCTTTAGGCCGGTGCCCAAGCACGCTTGAATCAACGCGGCACCGCGCAGTCCACTGAGGAGGTACACCTTGGACAGTGCACCGCCATTGGCACCGCTGTACGCTCCCACGACTGACGACGTACCGGTGGAACTCGGTGACGACGAATAAGGAAACGCAAACGCCGCGGTGCCGTTCGCGCTAGTGACCATTGACATACCCACGAGGCCCACCGTGCTCACCGAGGACGGCGACGGACTCCAGTGGGCGGCGAGCGAAAAGGGCTTAGTCGTTGAACTAAGAGACGAACAGGTCAGACCCGCGAGAGTTTGACTCGACGTGACGGTCATTGAACTGGTCGTAGAGGTGGGGTCCGACGCAGAGCATTGAGGCGAGGAGAGTTGCATCGTCACGGTGACGGTCGCCGAGGCCGCGCGAAGCGCCGGAGAAAAAGACACCTTTCCGTTAAGCGCCGAACACGTGATCGATCCCACCGCGCCGGAACTGTGCGCCACAACTCCGCTGGGTGCGGCCCCCGCAACGATCGGCACCGTACTAATTGCAATAAGGGCCGCAATAACGACGCCCGAGCCAATGCGCTTCATAGAACCTCAATCGCTGCTAGTTGTAGCGCAGTCATAGCACGATCAGGGTCATTTCACACGATAGAAATCGCGCTCGCAGTACGCCGCCCAATTAATCAGTACGTGGAGCGCCTTTAGTCGACAAAAGCGGGGTTTTTAACGGAGATAATGAACGGTTCAACTACGCACGTGGGCTGCGACCCAGCAGTCGCCAACGCTTCTTATTCTCGGAGTAGATCTCCGGCAGCATGTTGGCTCGCTCTTCGTACATCTGAGCGTGGGCGCTACGGGGAAGAAACTCTTTAGATGGCGGAAGGACGGAGGCGATCTCTTTTAACGTTCGCTGCCCGAGCGCGACACTGGCGAGCACGGCCATGCCGCGCATTTGAGCGAAGGTGGGATCGGACACCTGGGCGACGGGGCGCTGCAGTACGTCGGCAAAAATTTGACACCACAGATCGGAGTTCGCGCCTCCGCCCATAAGTGCCAACGGCGTCATCTCGCGCTTCGTAGCTTTTTCGACGTACCCGAGTAACCACCGACTGTTGTAAGCCACGCCCTCGAGCACGGCGCGCACGAGGTCGGAGCTAGATGTTGTTCGAGAGAGATTGGTGAAGCCGGCGCGTGCGTGACGGTCACTGACGGGAGAGCGCTCCCCCGCGAGCCACGGAGTAAAGAGCACTCCGCCGGCACCCGGCGGCGAAGCGGCGGCGAGTGTCGTGAGCTCGCTGAAACTCATACCAGATCCGAATCCCGATGTCAGATTTCGGACCCATTCGAGCGCACTCGCTCCCGTCTCCTGGTTGTTAACGAGCAAGTAGCTGTCTTGGGTCAGTCCGGGAACAGTCCCAATGGAGTGAAACGGATCCGTCAACTTTTTTGGAACCGGACAACTAATCCACGACGTGGTCGATAGCGCCACGTGAGCGTCGTAAAGATTGACGGCTCCGGCGCCGAGCGCTGCGGCTTGTAGGTCGGGAAGACCGGTTAACACCGCCACGTCACTGCGCAGACCGAGTTGGCTCGCGACGCTGGATTGCACCACGCCGATGATGGAACCTATCGGTGCCAGTGGCGCCAACTTGTCGACCGGCAGGCCCAACAGCTCAATGAGATCCGCGTCGTACGCCATCCGATCAAGGTGGCGAATATCGGTGAGCCACGCACCCTGCATTGAGGCATGACTGGCCGACGCCGTGCCGGTGAAGCGCATTGTTAAGTAGTCGACCGGCTCTAAGAGCCAGCGCGTGCGGGCCATTACCTCGGACTCTTCATTTTCGAGATAGAGAATGTGTCCAATCGGATCGTCACCCGTCGTCGACGGGGCACCGCCCGTCTTGGTTACCCACTTCGTGATGGCGACGGGCTTGTAGCCCTGCACTCGGCCACCCACCAGCGAACGGGCGTGCGGTCCGCCGCGCGAGTCCATCCACATCACGCACGGAGCAGTCGGCACGCCGTTCGCGTCGACGGCAACGGTTGACGCCCACTGTCCGGTGACGGCTACGGCCACGACGTCGTGCGCGACGACGTCGCGAGCAGCGAGAAGTCGCTTCGCCGAGCTCTCAATCAGCGTCCACCACGCTGCGGCGTCTTGAGTTGCACTGCCGTTTGGCCCGTAGAGCGTCTCGACGCGGTGGTGCTCTTGAGCCAAGACCGTTCCGTCGACGGTCACGACACCGATTTTCGGACCACCGGTGCCGAGGTCAATCGCGAGACAGAGTTGCGATCGTGACGAACTCATAGATCCGCGGGTATGGCCAACTGACGATCCATGACTTTGGTTAGCACCGTTCGAATGGCCGAGTCAGCCTCATCCGTCATGCCACCAACGACGCCTCCATAGATCGCGGCGGTCTTTGGTGACTCACCACGGTGTTCGCTTGCGTACGTCACTGCATCGGCGAGATCGATCTCCCAGGCTTCGGCCACTCCTTCTTGAGTCTGGGGCCGAGTGACCGCCATGTGTAGGGCGTTCGGATACTGCTGACCGTTGAGGCGCCAACCCTTCGTGCGAAGAAAATCATTGACGTGATAGATGTCGAACTCGTCAGAGGTGAAGGAGAAGAGGAAACTCGGATTGCCCAAGATCCGCAGTTCGCCGTGTGAACGCACCGCTTCCTGCATGCGTTTCGATGTCGCAAAGATCGCCTCGGCGTACTTTTTGTAGCCGTCGGGTCCGAGCGAAATCATTGACGTCCACGTGGCCGCCAGC
>JANXTQ010000046.1 GCA_025352305.1 Actinomycetes bacterium | reverse complement strand
ACGCACCCCTCGTTGCGCCGAGCAACGTGTTGGCGAGCGCCGATGTGGGAGCGATTGACGTGTCGTGGAGTTTTCCCGACGTCAGCGGCACCACATTTCACGTTACGTCTACGCCGGCGGGCAAAAGTTGCGTCGTTGTTGGCCGTTCTCGTTGTTCGATTTCAGTAACGGACGTAACGCCGTGGCGCTTTAGCGTTCGTGCTCAGCGCGGATCGTCACACTCGGCGCCCAGTTCACTCACCAACGTTGTGCCCACGCACTTCGTGATCGTCCTGTCCGGTCAGTCCAACGCCGAAGGAGCGCGCAGTTACGCGGTGGATCCCCTCACCCATATCAACTACTTCGACGCGCCGTACGCGTCGGGCGCTGACAGCGCCGATCAACTGACCTGGTTGGCGTGGCCTAAGCCTGAGATGAGTGCGCCACCGTCCAGCGATCCGGTTCCGCTCAATACTCCCCAACTGTTAAGCGGCGTGGGCATCTTTGGCACCGAAATCGGCCTCGCCCGCCAGCTCTACAACGACATTCACGAAACACTCACCGTTATTAAGGCCACCTATCCGGGCACCGCACTGGCGCACGAGTGGCGCCCGAGCGCGCACGGAGGTCTCTTCGAACAGATGTGCGACTTCGTTCGCTCAACAATGAGTAACGACGCCGCGCACGGTCAGCTCGACGTGTTGCAGAGTTTCATATGGTTCCAAGGCGAGAGCGACGCGTTGTTGCACAACGCGCACTACCAAAGACAGTTAGTTCAACTCATTAGCGCGGTGCGTCACCGTCTGGCGCTCGACAGAGTCGCACCGATTGTTATTGCCAAAGAGTCAATTCTTCAGCGCGAACTCTACGAGCAGAGTCACCACGGCTGCGCCAAGGACAACTGTGCTCGCGCAATTGAGGGAAACACCATTATCCGCGGTGCCGATGTCTGGGCGAGCAATCACCTCTCCCACGTGATCGTCGTTGACTCCGCTGGCTTGGCTCGAACGCAGTCGTCCAAGTTCATGCACCTGTCCAACGTCGGCGAACTCCAACTCGGAGCAACAATTGCGCGTCGCCTCGAAGCGCTCTAGGCGCAGTTAGAACTTGAACATCCGCGCGTCGTAGCGATCAATCGCACTGTCCCAGCCAGAAACGTTTTCGGGATTGACGTTGATGGCCCCCACGTAATCAGCGGACGGACGAATCAGCTTGTTCAGACGCTTCTGCTCCAAGATGTGCGCGCTCCATCCGGCCGTGCGCGCACAGGTGAACATTGGCGTAAACAGTTCGGCGGGAATCTCGGCGAAGTCCAGTACCACGGCGGCCCAGAACTCCACGTTCGTTGCGAGTACTCGCTCGGGCTGGCGCTCCTTAAGTTCCTGGAGCGCCGCAACTTCGAGCGCCAGGGCGGCCTCGAAACGAGGCGCACCGATCTCTTCAGCAAAACTGCGCAGCAGTCGGGCTCTCGGATCTTCGGCGCGATAGACCGCGTGGCCAAAACCCATGAGCCGTTGACCGGAGTCGAGCACCTGTTTAACGTAGGTCGTCGCGTCGCCGACATCTTCCACTCCGTCGAGCATGTGCAGCACTCGCTGGGGCGCTCCGCCGTGAAGCGGTCCCGACATCGCGCCGATGGCGGCCGACAAACAGGTGGGAACGTCGGCGCCCGTTGAGGCCACGACTCGTGCGGTAAAGGTGCTCGCATTCATTCCGTGCTCCGCGGCGGACATCCAGTAGGTGTCAATTGCGCGCACGTGACGCGGATCGGGGTCACCGCGCCAGCGAATCATGAAGCGCTCCACGATGTTGTCGGTGCGCTCCACTTCACGTTGCGAGATGGCCGGCTTCGAGAGTCCACGCGCGGCCTGCGCCACGAAGGAGAGAATCATGACCGAGGTGCGCGCGAGGTCTCGGCGCGCCTGAATGTCGTCGATGTCGATTAGTTGTTCAATTCCCCAGTACGGCGTCATCATGGCAATGGCGGCCTGGATATCCACGCGTAAATTGCCCGAGTGAACGGGCAGCGCGTGTGGTTCGGCGGGCAAGAGACCTTCTTTAAAGTCGCCGTCTACGAGTAGACCCCACACGTCGCCGTAAGAGACGCGCCCAACGAGATCTTCAATATTGATTCCGCGGTAGCGAAGTACTCCGCCGTCACGGTCCGGCTCAGCGATTTCGGTATCGAAGGCCACCACTCCCGCGAGGCCCGGATTGGTAGTTGGCACGTGGCCCTTCCGATCAGTTGGCGCTCACATATTACTCACGCCGCGTCGCGGACTCTGCGCTACGAGCTACGCCGGCAACAAGGGTTTGAGAATGGTCGCCAGTGCGCTCGAAATGAACACGGCGTACGTCGAGTTGATGTGACTCTGGTCGTAAAACACGAGGTGCACCGACGAACTCGTTTTAACGAACAGTGCGCAGTGAGCACTCGTGCACATGAGCGGGGTGACGACGGCCAGCGAAATGGCCTTGGCGGTGGCCTCGGCGCTTTCCGCCGCTAGTTCTGCTTGCGGAATGAACTTGGCGGGTGCGAATTCGCAGTTGGTAATGGGCGTCACGAACTGAAGACAGGTACCCGGAGAGTTGACGGTGAGCGACGCCAGGAAGCGAGGAATGGGGCTCAGCACGA
>JANXTQ010000257.1 GCA_025352305.1 Actinomycetes bacterium | reverse complement strand
AGATCACCGAAAGAGCGTCGGTAGGAAGATCAGAACACGACGCCGTGACGCCCAACTGAATCGCAAAAGGCAAAGCGCTGCCGCCGTTGTAGTCCAGGTGCTCGCCAATCAAATTGGCCCTTCCGGGAACGAAGACGGTTTTCACGCGTGGTGTTTGACCCCTCGAAGCTCGCTCCGGTCACCTCGGGCCAAAGAGGAGCAGATATCGCGGTAAACACCCGCCGCGTCGTTGCCGGAGATGTCGGTTGCCATGACTGTTCCATCGGCGTTCATTCCAAATAGGCCGAAACGAGGTTCGTAGCTACCCCATTCGAAATTATCAATGAGCGTCCAGTGCCAATATCCTTGAACGTCGACCCCGAGTTCACGCGCTCGCACTAACGCTCCGATATTTTCACGCAGATACCGCTCGCGCGTCCATTGGTCCGTTCGCGGCCAGACAGTTCGGGTGTCGCTTCTAACGCACATGCCGTTTTCAACAATCCAAACCGGCAAGCCGTCCTGGCCGGCTTCTTTGACATAGCTAAGGAAGGTGTCCGGCTCGGGTCGATCATCCCAGAGTGGGCGTCCAATTTTCCACCAACGCCCGCCGGATGTTCGCTTGCCCGGCACAGTGATGTGTTCAGCGGCGCCCGGCGCGTAGTAGTCCAACTGCGATACATCGAGAAATTGAGAGCAGTTCGACTGGGCAATCGCCGCTCGCGTACTCGGCAACGCGGACGCCAGATCAATGTGACGCGAGGCCAATAGTCGAAGAACTCGCTCTAGGGAACGAAACGGCCTACGGCCAATCGGCACCAGGGCGTAGTGCGCGCTACGACGCTGCTCGAGCCAGGACACACGCTCATCGGCGGTAACGCCGTGCTTTCGAGCGTGAAGGGTATCGAGAATCAATCGATCTAACTCATAAATCGAAAAGGAGTAATTATTGGTCGCGACCACACTCCGCGGGAAAAGTTCCTTGATGGATTGATACCCAACGACGTGTGCGGCGAGCAGATGGTCAATACACGTCATGGTGGCGCGAAGATCTCCACGCCGGCCCGGCGGAAATATGCCGTGCAAGTAGGTATTGATGGCGAAAATATTGATTTCGTTGCTCGTAATCCACGTATCGCACAGGTCGCCAAAACGTTCGCCCGCTAGTTGGTACCACTGAGCCAGTTTGCGCCACGACACGTCGTCGAGCCACGGATCCTCGCCTAACCATTCGGGGTGGGTGAAGTGATGAAGCGTGACGAGCGGCTGCAGTTTTCGCGCTCGAATGGCGCGCAGGATGCACCGATACTGCTCAATCGCGGACTCGTCGAGTTGGCCTTCTCGAGGTTCGACGCGCGTCCATTCAATCGACAGGCGAAAACTCGAGAGTCCCATGTCAACAACGAGATCCAACTGCGATTCGAACTCCTGCCAGAATCGATTTGCGTCACCGGCTCGAGCAACGCGTTTCTCGTCTTCCCAACGAGCCCAATTATTTCGTGGCTCGCCCAGTCCGTTGTATCCGCCCTCAATTTGATATCCCGCGGTCGCGACCCCGAATACAAAATCCTTCGGCCACCGTTCGCAAGTCATCTTGGCGACTCTACCGAGGCGCATCGTGTTGTCCGGTACGCTCGAATTCTCGATCAAAGGAAACCCGTGACCGGTCCGTTGTCTGGCATCAAAATCGTTGAACTCGCGGGCATTGGACCGTCGCCGTACGCCGCCATGCTGCTCGCCGATTTGGGCGCGGACATACTTCGATTGGAGCGAGCAAATCCTCGCGCAGACGCTGAGCCGTACTGGGATGAACTCACCCGATCGCGTCCGTCCGTTGCGGTGAACTTTAAACATCCCGAGGGACGTGATCTGGTCCTCGATCTTGCCGCGAGCGCGGACGCGCTCATTGAGGGTTTTCGTCCGGGGGTGACGGAGCGACTCGGTCTCGGACCGAGCGACGTCGCGCTGAGAAATGAGAAGTTGGTCTATGGACGCATGACCGGATGGGGTCAAAGCGGACCGCTGGCCCTGAGCGCGGGTCACGACATTAACTACATTGCGATCTCGGGCGCATTGTGGCCAATTGGACGCGCGGGCGAGCGCCCCGTTCCACCGCTCAACTTGGTGGGCGATTTTGGTGGCGGCGGAATGTTGCTCGCCTTCGGATTATTGGCGGGAATCATTTCCGCTCGTACGACTGGTCGTGGTCAGGTCGTTGATGCCGCCATGGTCGACGGATCTGCGTCATTGATGGCGATGACACATTCGTTTCTCAACGTCGGATTATGGAAAGAAGAACGCGGCGTCAATTTGCTGGACACCGGTGCTCACTTTTATGAGGTATACGAAACGAGCGACGCAAGATTTATGGCGGTCGGTGCCATTGAACGACAGTTCTACGCGGCGCTCCTCGAAGGATTGGGACTTTCTACTGTCGAACTGCCCAGTCAAATGGACCGAGACTCCTGGCCCGAGATGAAAGTTCGATTCGCCGAGATTTTCCGAACGAAGAGTCGAGAAGAGTGGTCGTCAATTTTTGACAACACGGACGCCTGTGTTTCGCCCGTGTTGTCGCCTAGCGAGGCGGCTCAACATCCTCACAACGTTGATCGAGGGACTTTTGCGACGGGCGATTCGCTCGCTCCCGCTCCCGCGCCGCGATTTTCCAACACGCCAGGTTCAATTTCACGCCCAGCGTCCACGCCGGGGTCCGCTACACGAGACGGTCTGAGCAGTTGGGGAGTGAGCGACGAACGTATCAATGAACTGTTGGCGTCGGGTGCCTTAGGCGAGGTCCCGAGCTGAGCCTCAAGCGACTCAATACGCCTAGAAATCAGTGAGTGGCGTTAGAAGTTAACGACGGGGCACGTGAGAGTGCGAGTAATGCCGGGAACTTTTTGAATCGCTCCCACCACCATGCGACCTAAGTCGTCGACGCTTTCGGCGTCACAGCGAACAATGACGTCGTAGGGACCCGTTACTTCGTGCGCGGCGGAGACGCCGGGCACCACACGTGCGGCCAGAACAACGTCATTGGCTCGGCCCACTTCGGTCTGAATCAAAATGTACGCATTGACGCCCATGGCTGCACCCTTCGGTTTTACTGCTCCCATCATGCCCGTTGGCAGCCAACCGGCGCTACTCCTCGCGCGACGAGCGGCCAATATGCCACTGGTGACAGTGCGAACAGCGATAGACGTTGAGGTCTACTGCTTCGAGTGTCCACGCTAACTGCGCCGCGCTCGACGCTTCTTGGTGGGTGCGGTACTGCTTTTTGGCCGTGCCGTCGCGTTTGAAATGAGGTGACGTGGTCTCTTTGGGTCGAGTGATTTCTCGACGACGACGTGCTTTGGCCACGCGCTCACGCTACTGACGTTGAGTAACGTCAGTAGCGTGTCTAGTGAGATCGAGACCCTGCAAAGCCAAGAAACAACGCCCGCACTTGACTCTGATGATCACGAGCGTTTTACGCACATCGTGCTCGAGGGTTACACGCCGAAGGACGGAGATTTTGTCCCATTGGGCAACAGCGTCGTCGAAGGGATGATTAACTCCACCGTTGTTCGAGCGCTGTGTGGCAAACAGTGGGTCCCCGGGCGCGATCCCAAGAAATATCCGGTCTGTCCGACCTGCAAAGAGATTGCGGAGAAATTGGGTTGGTCGGTGCCCGGCTGATTCAACTCTTCAGTCGCTCGCTCAGAAAAGTCAACACCTGTTCTAAGGCGAGGTGGGTCGGAGAGGCGGGGTTGTCACCCAAATCTTCCGTTAAAACCGAGTGAGCCTTGTCTTTATATCCCCACTGATTACTCGGCGATGAATCGATGTCGACGCCTATGAAATTCTCACCCAATATCTCGCGCAGCGTGTCGAAGCGTTCGGCGGGAACGAGTGGGTCACCGGTGAATCGAAGTCCCAGAACGCAGGTGCCCGCGCGAGCACGCTCGATAACCGTTTGACGATCTTTCGCGCTGAGTTGGACGGAGGAACGACGAGCGGACTTTTTTGAGAACGAAATGGGCAAACTCGGTTGGGAGAGGACCGGCGCAACGACAATCGGATCCACCATCATTGCCAGGGCAAATCCACCCGTGAGACACATGCCGACGACACCAACGCCGAGACCTCCGT
>JANXTQ010000232.1 GCA_025352305.1 Actinomycetes bacterium | reverse complement strand
GTCTGAGTGAGAGCGAGTTCGCGAGCGAGTTCGCGCGCTGGCTCTTAGATCACCGTGACAGTCACGTGGGATTTATTGGCTCGTTGGGCGACGACGCAGTGGCCATGGCGTGGCTGGCCCTCGTGGACCGCGTACCGGGTCCGGGTGTCTTTGAACGTCGATGTGCGTACGTCCAGAGCGTCTACGTCACTCCCGCGAACCGTAACAACGGGCGCGGGAGCCAGCTCATGGCGGCGCTCATTGAACTCTCACGCGAACTGCGACTGGACTACATCGCGGTTCATCCGTCAGCGGAGTCATTCTCCTTTTACCAACGCCTCGGCTTTGTGGGAACGCAGAAAGTTCTCGAACTGGATTTTCGCTCCGAGCGCTCGTAAGTTGGCTCCGTGAGTACTGCACACGGCGACACGACGGTACCGCTGCCCACCTCAAAAAAGGGTCAGCGGCGAAGCATTGTCACTCTCGTCGCCGTAGTCGCCATCATTATTTTGTCGCTCTACAGCGTGCTGCTCTTCGGCGTGACCTCGCGAGCGAACCCGACGGGAACACCTCAGGCCGTTGAACAGGTGGTGGCGGAGCAGTTGACCGCTATTCAACAGATTCCCGCGAATCAGTTTCACGTCGTCGCCACGATTTCGAGTGTGAATAAGTACTGGGCGATGTTCGTCGTCACGGCGAGCGCGCTCGGTCGGGGCCATATTCAAACGACGTGGGGCTACTACCAATTCTCCAGCCGACGTTGGCAACTGCGCGCGGCGGGATCCTCACACGTGGGCTGTGCGCCCAGGGGATCGAGCCACGTCCCCGCCAACGTGTTGGCCGGATTTAACGAACAGTGCTCGCGCTAACTAGCGACCGTGGCCGGGCGATCGAGGCGCGAAATTAGTTAAATAACGGGCTAGAACGGCCCGTGTACTGGGGCCTTGGGACTTTGGTTAGGCTAACCGAAGTGAAACGAAACTTCGATCTGACCCGAGGAATAGACGGATGATTCCGACTTTTGTCATCTTTCTGCGCGAAGGAATTGAAGCCTCCATGATCGTGGCGATCCTGCTCGCCTATCTCGATCGAACGGGCCAGCGTCGCTATTTTCGAGACGTCTTTGTTGGCGTCGGCGCCGCGATGGCCCTCGTTATTGCGGGTGGAATAACCGCGTTCATCCTGATTGACCGCTACTCGGGTTCTCGCGCGCAAGCGATCTTTGAAGTCGTGACGTACGTAGTGGCCGCCGTGGCACTCACGTACATGACGTTCTGGATGAACAAGCACGCACGATCACTGTCGAGCGAGCTGGCTCGGCGCACTGACGCTGCGCTGACGAACGGGTCTCGTGTTGGCATGTCAGTACTGGCCGCCACGGCTGTTGGACGTGAAGGACTCGAAACCATGGTCTTTACGTTGGCGATCATTTTTTCGAGCGCAGCGCAGGCTCCAGTGACGCTGCATAGTTCGCGTCTCTTGTTCATCGGCGCTCTGGCGGGCCTCGCGGTGTCGATGGGCGTAGCGACGATGATTTACCGACTCGGCCGACGGGTCAATCTGCGAGTGTTCTTTCGGGTTCTGGGCGTTACCTTGTTGGTTTTTGCGGCCGGACTGGTATCTGACGCGGTGCAGAACCTTCAGCAGTTGGGATGGTTTCCCATTGGCCGCCACGTCCTGTGGAACAGTCAGCGAATGCTGAGTGAGTCCAGCAGCGTTGGCGACCTGTTTCACTCGTTCGTGGGCTACGCGGAGCGTCCAACGGTGGCGCAGTTGGTCGCATGGGTGATCTATTTGACGATTGCGCTCTCGGCATATCTCGGTATCAATCGACGCCACCACGCCCACGGCCACCGCGCATCTCGCGGCGCCCTCCCCGTGGAGCGCGCGTGAGCGAAAACTCCCACACCGCGACGGTCGATCGGTACCTCGAGACCATTTTCTATATCGCGGCCGAAGGCGACGTCGTTCGCCCGGGACGACTATCCACCTGGCTCGGAGTCAGCGCCCCGACTGTTTCTGAGGCACTTCGCCGCCTGGAACGAGACGGCTGGATCACCTTGAACGAGGACCGCTCGGTTGATCTCACGAACAACGGCCACCGAGTGGCCAGCGCCGTGGTGCGTCGGCACCGAATCCTCGAGCGGTGGCTGACTGATGTTCTGGGCTTTGACTGGGCTGATGCGGACCTCGAAGCAGAACGCATGTCGTCGGCGATATCGGACGACGTCATTGACCGGATTGATGAGTCAATGGGAACGCCCAATACCTGTCCGCACGGCAACACCATTCCGGGACGCGTCGCAATATCACGCGAACTGGTTGCACTGAACCAATTGAGCGTGGGCGCGAACGGTCTGGTGAGACGTATCTCTGAAGTCGCCGAACATGAAGGTCAGCTGCTACTTCGCCTGCTCGCCAAATACGGAGTCGGCGAGGGTGCGCCGCTGGAAATGGTCAGCGTCGATGACACCGGGGCGTGCGTCGTGAGGGTGGGCAATGAGCGCGTGGATCTTCCGGCCTCGGCCGCCTCGGCGATATGGGTGGAACGAGGAGAACCGTGATTGAACTGTTATTCATTGGCCTACTCGCGGGACTGATTGCCGGCGTTTCCCCGTGCATCTTGCCCGTGTTGCCCGTGATCTTTGTGGGCTGGACCGCGGCACCGCGTGAGGGCGTTGATCCGCGACGAGCACGACGACGTCGCGCGCTCGCCGTGGTGGGCGGTCTCGTTCTCAGTTTCTCCCTACTGGCGCTCGTTGGTTCCGTCATCTTGTCGGCGTTTGGACTACCCAAGAATTTTTTAATGTGGGCCGGCGTCGTCGTGACGGGCCTCGTGGGTCTCGGACTAATTTTTAGTTCGCTCGGCCACCTTTTGGAGCGTCCGTTTAGAAAGTTGGCCGTAGCCCCGCCGAGCCAGGTGAGTTCGGGTTTTGTTCTGGGTCTGGCGCTCGGCGCCGTATTCGTTCCCTGCGGCGGACCGGTCCTTTCGGCCATTACTTTTATTGGCGCGCATCACAGCGTGAGTATTGAATCGGTTTTTCTCACCATCTTTTTTGCCGTGGGTGCCGCGACTCCTCTGCTGATCGTCGCACTGGCCGGAGACGCCGTGGTCGAACGCAGCCAATCAATTGCGCGAATTTCTCGGAAACTTCGACCGGTCGGCGGACTGATGTTGATAGGCGTTTCCTTGTTGATTGCCTTTAACGCCACGGCGGGAATTCAGACGTGGATCCCGGGTTACACCAACTCGTTGCAAAAGAGCGTGGAGGGCAATCGTTTCGCCACGAATGCGTTGCACTCGCTCAGTCATCAACAGTCCAGTGATGGTCAAATCGGTAACTGCGTGGACGCCAATCCCACGTTGCAGCGGTGCGGGCACGCGCCCGAATTTGCTGGTATCTCGACGTGGCTCAATACACCCCACGATCGGGCGCTTCGCTTGTCGAGCCTGCGAGGTCACGTGGTACTGATCGACTTTTGGACGTACTCCTGTATTAACTGTCTTCGCTCGCTGCCTCACGTGGAGGCGTGGTACTCGCGCTATCACCGCGACGGTTTCGAGGTAATCGGCGTGCACTCGCCGGAGTTCGACTTCGAGCACGTCGTGACCAATATTCGTTCGGCGGCTCACTCACTCGGCGTGAAGTATCCCGTCGCGGTCGATAATCAACTCGCGACCTGGGGCGCCTACGGCAATCAGTACTGGCCCGCTGAGTACCTCATCGACGCGAACGGCGTCATACGCCACGTGGCTTTTGGCGAGGGTAACTATCCCGCGAGCGAAGAACTGATTCGCCAACTACTCCAAGCGGCGCATCCGGGAGTCATTTTGCCTACCGCGACCAATGTCGCCGATAGGACGCCGACGTCGGCGCTCAGCAGCGAAACGTACCTTGGTACGTCGCGAGCGCAGTACTACGACAACTCCAACCTCATTGGCCAACAGTATTTTTCTTATTCGATGCCTTCGCCCATTCCGGCCGGCACCTACGGACTCGGTGGCCAATGGTACGTCGGCGCAGATTCGATTACCGCCGGCTCGTCAGCGAAGCTCGATATCACTTACCTAGCGCGCCACGTCTATCTCGTTCTCGCAGGACACGGTCAGCTCACGGTGACTCTGAAGGGAGTGACGCGCACTATCTCGGTGTCCGGCTTTCCTCGTCTCTATACGTTGGCGAGTTCCAAGGGGCTACACAGCGGTCAACTGCACCTCAGTTTCACCTCGGGAGTAAAGGCGTTCGACTTCACCTTCGGCTAGGCCGGTTCTTCAACTGCTCGAGCACCATTGGATCTCCATTGAAGCCTAAGAATGCTTGGACCCACTAACGCCCGTGAGCGTGGTCGCGGCGAGAACTTCATCTATGTGAAGCGACCAACGTAGCCAACTGCGGGATCGACAGAACCCTCTAAGAGATCGTGATACGTCTGATCCAGTTCAGCGGGACCCACCACGTCTTTTTGCACCAGCCAGGAGTCCACGAACTCTCCGAAGCGGTGCCACGCCGAGCCGAGGTTGTTTTCAAAAACGTCTCGACCCCATTCTCGTCGGCGTTTCGTAATGTGGTCGGGCGCAAACAACATCGTCGGCCTCGGACCCGTTAGTTCTCCGCCTTCGTCGGGAGCGTCCCAGTGCGTGTCACCCACAATCATTGAGTACGCCAGCGCGTCGCCGAGGTGCTGATGCACGGCTCGGGTGACGTCGCGGCGACCCGCCACGTCGATGTACAGCGAGTCCGTGAGGGCCAACTCGGCGACCTGCCCATAGGTAAAGACTTCGTCGTAGCAACCGAGACTCTCGGTGAACTCGACGTTGGCCGCCGAGGTGAGACCGATGACGTTCACGTGGTGGCGCTCTTTCAGCAAGAAGGCCGCGCCCATTGCGGTTTTGGATGACGCACTGGAGACAACTGCGGTGTTGGCGCCGAAGAGATTGTGATCGCCCAAAAAGTCGTCGACCACGAAGGACGTCACAAACAGGGGGCGAAGCAGCATCATTCGTCCCTCACTGCTCGGGTCATAGAGCGAGTCGAACTCGGTATATACGTAGCGGTTGTACACGCTCGGCAGAT
>JANXTQ010000013.1 GCA_025352305.1 Actinomycetes bacterium | reverse complement strand
GCCTCAATAACGCCGTCCGGGGCGTGTGCGGACGCTACGAGTCCCTCCCCCAAACGATCGATTGTCTGGTGGTGCAGTGAGTTCACACCAATCGTTGACGCAACTACACCAGCGAGCAAGGTTCCTTGTTTCACCGTGACGTCATGAGCGCTTTGTCGAACATCGGCGTCCCACATCGGATGTCCACTGCCGTCCTCGGGCTCTACGTGCTGATGAAGAGTGCCACCGAGTGCCACGTTCGTCAGTTGAGCGCCTCGACAAATGCCGAGGATCGGAATTCCCCGGGCACGCGCGGCGTGAAATAACTTCAACTCCCACTCGTCGCGATCCGGCTCAACCGTTCCCAGATGCTCGTCTCGCTGCGCACCGTATTGGGCAGGATCGATGTCGGCTCCTCCGCTCAAAATCAGACCGTCGATCCTCTCGACAATTCCAATTGGGTCCGCGTCTCGCGTCAATTCAACAGGTAGTCCTCCCGCAGCCGCCACCGATTTGGGGTAGTCGCTGAAGTGCAGATCGAAGGTCAGTTCAAGAAACGAACTCGGCAACAGATGCTTCAGCGCGGCTGCGGGCCACCGGCGACCGGATATTCCAATGAGTGGTTGGGACATGGTGACATCGTAGAAGCGTCAAGCCGGTGACGCGGGACTTATCTCACTCTTGAATGATGCGAAAGGCCCGCAGTGCGCGGATTCGAGTCTTGCGACGTGCTCGCAGCCGTCGTTCACTCAGCGAGTTGAGGCTCACGTAGGCCTTGAGCACGGCATGGTGAACATTGACCGCCGTGATGAACGGATTGACGTCTTCACTTACGACTTCGTCGATGAGTCCGAGATCGAGTTGATCCTTCGCCGTTGAACGCATGGTCGCCAAGGTGGTGCGCACCTGTTCGTGACTCGGATGCGCGGTCTTGTACAAAATTGACGCTGCCGATCGAGGCTCGGCCACAAAGGCCATGGCGCGCTCGAGCATCATGACGTGATCGGCCATGGGAGTCGTGGCCAGTCCTCCCCCACTGCCGAGGGCACCCGTCACGAGCGAGATCGCGGGTCCTTGGTAGTCAATACCCTTCATGATGAGTCGTGCAATTGCGCGAGACTGACCTCGACGCTCACTCTCCAAAGTTGGCTTCGCTCCGAGTGTGTCGGTAATAAAGAGCGCCGGCATCTGAAGACGTTCTCCCATCTCCAACATTCGTTCCATAAACGCAAAGTCCTCCGGTGCGGGATTCGCCGGGCGCTTCATAACGGACTCACCAACCCGCCGATACGACGGTTGGGTTCCAACGATCAAGAACGGCTGCGCGCCAATTGTCGCAATCGCCGCCGCAATGGCCGGGTAGGTCTTTGTTCCATTTTCTTGAACATGGTTATAGATCGCCACGCTGCGCGTAAAGGCGTGTCGAATGAGAAAATCAAGATCGACGCGGTTCGCGTCGCTAATGAGATCTTGATACTGCTCAACGAGACGGTCTTCAACTGAAACGAGATGGGCTCGCTCCTTGGCTGTGGGCGATACGAGATCTCCCGAGTCGGTTTCGTCGCTCTGGGGCCCGTGCATTCCGTCGACACCAAAATTGAACATCCGGCGTTGATCGGCGGAGCTCACATTGCGGATCATGGGGATAGTCGTGGCACTCAACAGTTGATCTTTTCCGGGCGGCGTTGTAATCGCGAAAAGTTCGCCGAGGTACTCCACGAGTGCCTTCACGTCGCCCAACACCACGTCAATGTTGCGGTCGAGAAGATTCGTCTCGGCGCTTTGAGAGTTGGTCGGAATTGACGCGCCCTCAAAAGCTTCGATTACATTCGGCCCGGCAAAACCGAAATTGGTGCCCGAGGTTGCCACGATGAGGTCCGCATTGGGCACCGCACTGGCCGACACGCCACCCCACACGTTGCCGAGCAACACCGCGACGTGAGGACGACGGACTTCCGCCTTGTAGGCACGAATTGCCTCGACCATGCGCGTCATTTGGGTCAGACCCGCAAAGTTCTCGTGTTGACGAACTCCGCTGGATGCATAGACACTGACGAGCGGAAGATTCTTGGCAATCGCCAGGTCGACCGCCGATTGGACAAGTACGACGTCATTCGCGTCGCTGGTGAGGCCCTTGAC
>JANXTQ010000121.1 GCA_025352305.1 Actinomycetes bacterium | reverse complement strand
GCGCACTTCTCGAACCAGCGGCGTC
Source organism: Actinomycetes bacterium (assembly GCA_025352305.1). Taxonomy (GTDB): domain Bacteria; phylum Actinomycetota; class Acidimicrobiia; order Acidimicrobiales; family RAAP-2; genus RAAP-2. The sequence continues at coordinate 8,656 of JANXTQ010000121.1, read as the reverse complement.
GAACTGGCGAGTTGACGGACGAGAAACACTCCGAGCAGGCCGAGGGCCACGAGCAAAATGACCCCGCCTTCAATCAACAAGGCCCGATGAAATAGATGAACGACGATCGGACTGGTCAGCGACAGCGACCGATCTCCGGGCATCAACATCGTGGTCGCCTACTCGTTGGAACTAACGCAGGCGCTCAATAGTCCATTTATGAACGATGGCGATGCATCTGACGAATAGACCTTCGCGAACTCGACGGCCTCATCAAACACCACGGCGCGCGACGGCGAGTCGTCGAGACGCAGTTCACATAAGGCCAAGGTCATGATCAATCGATCAACCATTGCCATTCGATCGAGTGGCCAGTCGTGAGAATGAGTGCTCAACTGGCTCTCGGCCCATTCGCGATCCTTTTCAACAATACGTAACAGTTCCACGGTGTACGGATCGGGAGTAACGGCCAGCGCATTGACAATTTCCGCAACGGAGCGCTGCTTAATGGACTGTTCGTACAACAGTTCCAAAGCCCGTTCTCGTGCGCGATGACGCTGTTCGGTAAATTCGCTCATTAGGCGCGAGTCAGGTATTCGCCCGTGCGCGTATCGACCTTGATGAGTTCACCCGGTCCAACAAAGAGGGGAACCTGAACTACGTGGCCGGTCTCGAGGGTGGCTGGCTTACGCGCGCCCGACACCCGGTCGCCCTGAATACCGGGCTCCGTTTCGGCAATGGTGAGTTCGACTGACGCGGGTAGTTCTACTCCAATGATTTCGTCGCCGTTCAACATCAATATTGCGGTGCCGGTCTCTTTTAAGAAGTTCGCAGCGTCTCCAAGTGATTTGGATCCCACCGGCACCTGGTCGTAGGTCGACTGATCCATAAAGACGTAGTCATCTCCGTCGCGGTACAAGTACTGCATGTCTCGCTTGTCAATGATGGCTTGTTCGAGCGTTTCGGCGGAGCGATAGGTCCGCTCGATGACTGCTCCCGTTCGAGCGTTGCGCAGTTTCGTGCGAACAAACGCACCGCCCTTGCCTGGCTTAACGTGCTGAAATTCAACGACCGTGAACAGTCCGCCGTCGATCTTCAGCGTGATGCCGTTTTTAATGTCGTTACTCGAAATGGAAGGCATGGACGGCGGACCTTTCTGGTGCAGCGACTCATAAGTGTAGGCGGGCGCGCCGCGAGTATTTAACCCCGTAGGGCGAGTAAGTCACGAACCGCGTACGCCGCTAGGTCGTAGCTGGTGGCACCGAAACCGCAGATGGAGCCGTCCACGGCCACCGCCAACGTGCTGAGGTGTCGGTACGGCTCACGCGCAGCGGGGTTGGAGAGGTGCACTTCAATTTTGATGCCGCTGAAGGTATCAAGAGCGTCACTGAGCGCCCACGATGAGTGAGTCAGGGCCCCCGCGTTAATGACAATCGCCGCAGCGCTGTTGCGCGCAGCGTGGACGGCTTCGATGAGTTCACCTTCGAAGTTCGACTGCAGATGTGTGACCGTGGCGCCAAAACTGTGCGCGATCGCTCGAAAACGTTCGACGTGTTGATCCAGGGTCATGGTTCCGTAAATCTCGGGTGAGCGCTCACCCAGCAGATCCAGATTCGGTCCATTCAGAAGATAGATCTCGGTGCTCACTTTTCCTCCTTGAACGATTCGAGTGCCGCGCGCACGTCGTTGATTGACAGCGAATCCACGACGGAGAACTCCGCGCCACCAGCGAGAACGAATGTTAACGAGTGATGAGCCTTTTTATCTTTACTCATTGCGATCAACAGTTCTTCAACGTTGGCGCTCGGCGGCATCGAGCGCGGGAGATCGAGAAAGTCCAGCACGGCGTCATGATGGGCCACGACCGTGTCGTCGACGCGTCCGAGACGTCGGGCCAAACGCGCCGCAAACGCCAGACCGATTGCCACGGCTTCTCCGTGGCGAAGGTCGAAGGACGCTCCACTCATCTGCTCAGCTTCTAGTGCGTGGGCCAGTGTGTGTCCGTAGTTGAGCAGAGCGCGCTGTGCGCCTTCGCGCTCGTCGGCGCTAACAATCGCTGCCTTAAGCGATATCGCTACTTCAATCCAGTGCGAGAGGTCAGTGCGTTCGAGTTCATCAATCGACCGTGACTCCAGTAACCAGCATTTTGCTATCTCGCCGAGCCCGCACAGGCGTTCGCGATCCGGGAGGGTCTCGAGGGTCTCGAGGTCGCAGAGAACTCCGACCGGTTGATGAAACGAGCCGACCATGTTCTTCGCGCCGGCGAGATTGACGCCCGTCTTGCCGCCAATCGCTGCGTCGACCTGCGCCACCAGCGTCGTTGCGACGTGAATGACAGATAACCCACGTTGATACACCGCTGCGGCGAAGCCCGCTACGTCGCAGGTCGCTCCCCCGCCCACGCTGACAACCACGTCGCGTCGCGACAGACCCCGCGCTAAAAACTCTTCACACAACTGCTCAACGATCGACAATTTCTTCGCGTGTTCACCGTCGGGGATCGAAATAATGGACCACGGAACGTGGGGGGCGAAATCAAACCACGACTCGACCTGGAGAGTCTCGGGGGCAATAAGCACGACGTACCTCGCGTCCGGTACGCGCCGCGCGATGAGCTCATTGAGTTGATGTCGCGCGCCTCGCTCCACGAGCACGTCGTAACTTCGCTCCGCTAGATCAACTCGAATCCGCACAGCTCACTCTCCCACGATGCGACAGAGTTCTTCGACAATGACCTCAATTGATTGCGACGCATTCACTTGGTGTTGCGCGAGTTGTTCGTACAGGGGATTTCGTTCAATCGCGAGCGCACTTAGTCGCTCGCGAACTCCTCCGTCGAGCAGCGGTCGGTCACTGCCGCGAACGCGGCGAAGTAGATCCTGAGTTCGAGCTCGTAGCCATACACATTCTTGCTGTTGCAACAGTTCGCGCGCGGCGACAGTCGTAACGACTCCTCCCCCGGTCGCTACTACTCCCGCGGTCTCGAGCGCTTCGCGAAGCACTTCAAGTTCTTTGGCCCGAAAGACCTCTACTCCGACGCTACGCATCAGCGTTCCTGCCGCCACACCCTCTCGGACTTCGAGCTCGAGGTCGGTATCGATAAAGTCAACGCCCAGTCGTAGTGCCGTTGCTCGACCGACGGAACTCTTACCCGTACCGGGCAGACCCAGCAGGACGAGTCGCGCCATGTTCAGACTTCGCGAGCCGCACTCGGTGTTTCACCGAGATGCGCGAGGTACCCCTCAGCGTTTCTTACGAACTCTGACACCGAGTCCCCTCCAAATTTGCGCAGTGCTTCGTTCGCCAGCACGATCGCCATCATGGACTCCGCGACTACTCCGAGGGCCGGTACTGCGGTTACGTCGGTGCGTTCTTTGAACGAAACGGTGCTCTCTCCGGTGGCGACGTCGACGGTTTCGAGCACCGGACGGCTGAGCGAGGCCAAGGGCTTCATGGACACTCGGGCAATGAGTGGCGAACCGGAGGACATTCCGCCCTCGAGACCACCCGCGTGGTCGCTTCGACGGATGTATCCGCCGGCCTTGGTGTGAGAAGGATCGATTGCGATGGCGTCGTGCGCTACTGATCCGCGCTGCGTCGCCTGAAAGGCGCCGTCACCAATCTCGACGGCCTTAACCGCCTGGATGCTCATGAGAGCTCCGGCCAGCAGGCCGTCAAGTTTGCGGTCCCAGTGCACGTGACTGCCGAGCCCCGCAGGTACGCCGTACGCAATGACTTCGGCCACGCCGCCCAGACTGTCGCCCTGTTTTGCCGCCGCCTTAATTTCGAGAATCATTGCTTGTTCAGCCGTGGCGTCCATGCAACGAACTTCGCTCGCGTCGACTGAATCCAGGTCGTGGGGTCCCGGGCGTTGGGAATCATTTATCGCTGCCTGGCCAATGCGAGTGACGTGACTGACGACAATGACGCCAATATGGGCCAGTAGGGCCTTGGCTAGGGCGCCGACGACCACTCGCGCGGCGGTCTCACGCGCACTCGCTCGCTCTAGAACATCGCGCGCATCGTCGAAACCGTATTTCTGCATCCCCACGAGGTCGGCGTGTCCCGGGCGAGGTTGGGTCAGTTTTTTAGTGGGCGTACCGGGCGCGACAGACATCTCGCTTTCCCATTTCGGCCACTCGGTATTGCGGATCTCTACCGATACCGGAGATCCCAGCGTTCGTCCGTGGCGCACGCCTCCCAGAATCTGTATGTCATCTCGTTCAAATCGCATCCGCGGGCCGCGTCCAAAGCCCAATCGGCGCCGAGCGAGCTCGTCGCCAATGAACTCTGCCGATATCTCGAGACCGGCGGGTAGTCCTTCGATAATCACCGACAGCGCGGGACCGTGGCTTTCTCCAGCCGTGAGGAAGCGAATCACACCGCAATCCTACGCCGAGTGTTGGCGATCAGAACTGGGTTACTTAGCGTAGAAGGGGTTCTCACCGAGTTCGTGATCAGTGACGTCAATGACGCCGACTAATTCAGGAATCTGTTCCTTCAGTGTGACTTCAATTCCCTGACTCAGAGTCATGCGACTCATGGCGCACCCTTGACAACCACCCGACAGTCGTACAAACGCCACGAACTTCTCATCATCAATGGCTACGAGATCGGCGCGACCACCGTGAGAAGCAATCGACGGATTCACGTGCTCGTTCAGTACCGCAATGGCTCGAAGGGCCAATGATCCTTCGAGGCCTTTGGCTAAGACTTCGGGCGGTACACCGGGATTGGCTTCCTGCGCGCTCGGGGTATTGGGGTTCACCAGTACGAGTCCCCCACCGCCCTCGGCGGAGAACTCCAAGCGACTTCCGCGAAGTCGATCAAGACTCGCCGCGGGAATCACGTAAGTCAGTTCGTCGTCAGAGTGAATCAGTGCGTCCGCATCGGCGTCGGCGCGATCAGAGAAAAAGAGGTCGTAGCTGTAGCCACCGGCACGAATCCCGGTGACCTCTACGAACAGCGCGAGCGCGTCGCTGTTGTCCTCAGCGCGTAGAGCATCGAGCACGACACCTCGGGCTTCGGGAGTGAGCGAAAAGATCTGATCTGCTTCGAGCGCGGTCATGAGTGAATCTTAGGGGTGCACCAGCCCATTCGCGCCACAAACTAAGTTCGCACCGTGGCAAAAATCCCTCTCGACGCTCACGAATGGTTCAGTTTCGAAGACGACAAGCGAGAACAGACGTGGGTTTTTGATATCACTTTTCTCGAGAGCAACTGGACGTGCATTTTTGGAAACGGCTGTCAGGGCGTGTTAACCGGCCCGGCTGAAGAACTCGTCCAGGGCTGCTGCAGCTACGGAGCCCATTTTGTCGATGAAAAAGATCGTCGTCGCGTCGAGCGAGCGGCGCTGCGCCTCACGGCGGACCAGTGGCAGTTCAAATCAAAGGGCAAAAACGGCACCACGCGCGAAAAGCGCAACGGCGAACTGGTCACCCGATTGGTCCAGGATGCCTGCATATTTCTAAATCGCCCTGATTTTCACCGTGGCCCCGGTTGTGCACTTCACGTTCTCGCGATCGACAACGCCGAGAGTTACATTCCCCTCAAACCCGAAGTGTGCTGGCAGTTACCACTGCGACGTGAAGAAGAGACCGACGATCGCGGACACGTCACCACCACTATTCGTCAGTGGGACCGCCAACACTGGGGCGAAGGTGGCGACGATTTTCATTGGTGGTGCACCGAAGCACCGGAAGCGTTCGTCGGAAAAGAGCGGGTCGTTGACGCTATGCGCGAAGAACTGACGGCAATGATTGGTGAAAAGGTTTACCACCGCCTGAGCGCCTACTTGGAGCAGCGCGCCAAAATTCCCGCCGGAGTGCGACTCGCACATCCGACGGTGCGACGAAAAACCAACTCTTAGCCTTCGGCGGCCAACGGGTCTTCTTCGACCGAGACCGGTCGAGGCAGATTTCCCAGAATCTCTTCGTAGCGATCCTCTTCGGCGAGGCACCACTCCGCGTGAACATCTTCGGGTTCAGCCCCGCACTCTTCGCACTTGGTCGCGCGGGGTCCAACGGAACGCTTTAATTCACGTGCTTCTACAAAGCGGCGGTGCCGGCCCTTTTTCACTTCAACTCCTCACTGGTCGCGGGCCGAAATCGGCAGCGACCGCTGCGCTCAATGCGCGGAAGTATCCATGTTACCAAGTCGCCAGCGCGAACTGGCCGGCCCATAACATGCCACTGTGTCCAGCACCTTTGACCCCAGCGAAATGATTACGCGCTTTCAGGCCCGAGCCGAGGCAGTGAGAAAGCGCTCGGTGCCCCCGGTTGAAGGTCCCGAGCGACTGATGTTTATCGAAGCGGCCCGAATTGATTTTCAGGATTTTGCGATGATCGGTGACGCCGAGGCCACTCTTCACGACGGAATACTGCGCCTCGAAATCGATTTACGCCCTCGCGACGCTTAGCTTCCGTAGTTCATCCGAGTGTGGTGAACGCCGAGGACGTCGAGGGCGTGTTCGGAAGCCGGACGCTGAAGCAGGCGTGGATCCGCTGCGATGTGATCTATCTCAAGTAGCCAGAGGTCGTGGTCTCCGAGCGATCGCAGTAGTTCAACGTGACCGGTGCTCACCGCAATCGCGTCAAACAGGTACGCCACGCCGAGACTGTCACGCAAGATCCGACGGCCTTGGACCGTTTCAATATCACCGCTCAACTCTTGACGCAGCACCGGCTTGACGAAGAGCCGACCAAGTTCTCGTTCGTGCGTTAAAACCAAACTCAACGTAAAGCGGGGAACCTCGCGCAGGTTCACTGCGGTCTTGGACGTCGTTTCAATCGACGCCACTAAGCGCGTCGGATCATTGGCCACCGGGGTCACCCACGAAACGTTCATCAGGTGAGCGCTGCGCTCAGAGTCAGTCGATCCAACAATCGCGAGCACGGTAGGCAGAGCCCACAGAACGCGTCGACGTAGATCCTCATTGGTTGCGGCTGGTAATAGTTCGCCGATGCTCATGGTGTCACTCCTGCTGAAATGTGTAGTCGGATTTGGCTTTCGGTAAGTAACGTCACCGCGCGATGAAGAAAGTGCACAGCGCGGGTTCGCTTCAACGTATTGGCGCCGGCGTTGTAACAGGTATTAGCTGCGTCGCCCATTGATTGGTATGAATTTGCCAGCAAGGCGTTGGCCTGGCGATCCGGCGACGGTAAGGCCGAGTTAGCGGCTTCGCTATCGAGCAGTAACACTGCGCACACGGTGTGTAACTGGGCGGAGGTCGATGTGCCCGTCAGCAACTGCTGGCGAACAAGATGGGCGTCGTTCGCGAGTCGATGTGTGTTGGCGGTGAAATTACTCTGATCTAACCAATTTTTGGTGGCGAGCTGGGCGCTAATCGTCCCGCAGCCCGCGAGAAGCAATGCCGACAGCGCGAGTACGCCAATGAGTTTCACGACAACACGATGAGGTGCGTTTGGTGGCGACCTCGTCGAAGAATGAGGTAGCGCGAATGTAAAACGTGATCCAAGGTGATCGCGTCAGTTGGTTCGATACGAACGTTGTTTACGTATACCCCGCGCTGGTCCAAAAAGCGACGCGCCTCCGCCTTCGAGGCGGCCAACTTCGTGCGAACCAACAGTTCGACCGCGTCAAGGCCACTACCCACTTCGTCTCGATTGACGTTGGTGCTGGGTGCATCAGCAACAACTTCTAGCAACGTCGCCTCATCGAGCTCGCTAATTGACTCGGAAAATAGCGCCTCACTCGCTCGAAGCGCCGACGAGGCTGCCTCATCGCCATGAACGAGAGACACCACAGCGAGCGCTAACGCGCGCTGGGCCGCACGCTCCTGCGGCGAGTTCTGGGTCTTTTCGTCGAGTTCGCTGATCTCTTCGTGTGAGAGAAACGTGAAGAATCGCAACAACGTGGGTGTTGTTTCGTCGTCACTGTTTAATAGGAACTGAAAAAGCTGGAACGGTGACGTCAGTGAGGCGTCCAGCCACACACGGTCGTTGCCTCCTTCAGATTTTCCAAATTTTTGGCCGTCACTGCGCAGTAGCAGCGGCGAGGTGAGGCCGAAGCTGGCGTGAGACGTCATCTTTCGAATGAGTTCAATGCCCCCAACGATGTTTCCCCACTGGTCCGATCCGCCAATTTGCACCGTGCAGCCGTGGTCGACGTGTAGCCGGTAGAAGTCGTACGCCTGCAGGAGCATGTACGAAAATTCCGTGAAGGACAGGCCCACGTCCGCGCGGTCCAATCGACTCTTAACTGAATCTCGAGCGATCATCTGATTCACCGAGAAATGTTTGCCGACGTCGCGCAGGAAGTCAGTCAGCGAGATGGTCGTGAGCCAGGCGGAGTTATCAAGCAGTAGGGCCCGCGAGGAACCAGCACTGTCGGTGAAATCGAGAAATCGAGCGAGTTGCGAACGAATACCGAGAACGTTGTGATTCAACTCTTCGACTGTCAGCAGCGGGCGCTCCGTGGCTTTAAAACTGGGGTCACCAATGAGACCGGTTCCGCCGCCGGCCAAGGCAATGGGCCGATTTTTAGCCAGCTGCAGTCGCCGCAAGGTACAGATTTGCAAGAGGTGCCCGAGGTGCAGCGACGACGCGGTCGGGTCAAAACCGGCGTAAACCGTCACGTTGCCGGCCCCGAGGAGATCGAGCAGGGAGTCGTCGGTGCACTGATGCACGAGACCACGAAACTCAAAGTCGGAACGCAG
>JANXTQ010000002.1 GCA_025352305.1 Actinomycetes bacterium | reverse complement strand
GTCTTATTTGCTATCGGCGAGCGATCGGAACTCGCGGCACCGACTCCCTCGCCGAGCAAGCCCTCATCCATCAACTTTTCAAAACGCGTTCGCATCGAGTTCATTTCGAATCTCTCGAAAAATGACTGGACCTGCGCACGGTCCCATCCCCCTAAGTGCAGGGCGTTAGCGTCAATTTCGAGTGGCACGTCATAAACCAAAGTCATGATGTGTTGATTCGAACGTGCCAACTCTTCGTTGGCGGCCAAATTTTCTCGCAGTTTGGGCGTCAACTCATTCAAGTGAGAAAAGAGTTCGTCAAAGTCCTGATAGGTGCCGAGCAGCTTGGCCGCCGTCTTTTCGCCCACCCCGGGCACTCCGGGCAGATTGTCCGAGGGATCGCCGCGAAGAGCGGCCAAGAGTTGGTAACGAGCGGGCTCAACGCCGCAGCGTTCAATGATGCCGGCTTCGTCGTAGAGCGAGTAGTCCGACACCCCGCGACGGTTGTAGAGAACTTGGATAAAGGGGTCGCGCACTAACTGGAAACTGTCTCGGTCTCCCGTCACCACAATGGTCGGGATTTTGTTTTCAAATCCCCACGATGCGTACGTCGCGAGTACATCGTCGGCCTCGTAGCCCGGTACCCCAATGACCGGTATGGCGAGGCTCTCACACAGGCTGCGAATCAAATCGAACTGGTGATCGAGGTCCCCCGGCGTTTCGTCACGTCCGCCCTTGTAATCCTCAGTCAGCGCGTCTCTGAAAGTGCCACCGGGCAGGTCAAAGGCCACGACGAGTGCTCGCGGTCGATGGTTGCGAATCAGCAGCGCCAACATTGACGCAAAGCCGTGCAGAGCGTTCGTGACCACACCTTCGGAGGTGGCAATCTCGTTGGATAACGCGAAGTACGCACGAAAGGCCAACGACATTCCGTCCAGTAACAACAGTGGCCGTTGGTCGAGCGCTGCCTCAGTCAACGCCGTCACCGCGCAGAACCGATTGAGCGACGTCACGCATGCGACTGCGCGAACGCATGGCCGTTTGCTGGATCAGTTCAAAAGCGGCCGGTTCGTCGATTCCGCGGTCAGCCATGAGACGTTCTTTAGCGCGTTGGACAATGTCGCGCGTTTCAATCTTGTCGTCAACGGGACGCTGTTCGCTCGGCTCGGGCACATTTGGAGTGACTCGGTTCAAAATGGCTGCGAGTTTCGGCAGTAACTCGGCGCTTCGAAAGGGCTTGACTAGGTAGGCCACGACTCCCGCGTCGCGCGCACTCTCGATGAGGTCGCGCTGGCTAAACGCCGTGAGCAAGACCACGGTCGTTTTCAGATCCTTGATCTGCGACGCAATCTCAATGCCGTCCAGTCCGGGCATCTTGATATCGAGCAGTGCGAGATCCGGCTCGAGCAGTCGAATCTGTTCGAGTGCGTCGTCGCCGCGCGCCGCTTCGCCGACCACGTCATAACCAGCGCTTTCGAGGATCTCTTTGAGGTCCAATCGAATAATCGACTCGTCGTCGGCAATAAAAATTGTCGCGATCACGACACCTCCTTGGGCGACCAGTCTCGCAGCAACCGGTCTCTTTCTTGAACCATTTCGTCGATCTCGTTATTGCGCCGGTCGCGCTCACGCGTTGCGACGTCGAAGTGACGTCGAACGTCGGCCAGGTCGTGCTCGCTCTGGGGAGTTTCGGCCATGAGTGAACGTAGACGCGCATCCTCGTAGGCCTCGGACCATACCGAAATCTGTTCGTCGAGCACGCGACACGATTCACGAGCGTCGCTAATGCGCCGCTGCAGATCTTGGAGTTTGCGCGTCACGCGTAGGGCCGTCACCACGCAATTCTAGGTTTCATGAGACGTGAACTGCCGCTTGGACCTCTTGCTCGCTGAGAACGGGGAAATGGCCAATGCCCGTTGGTCGCTGGGAGTAGGGCGACTCAGAGTCGAGCTCCGAACTGCCCACGTCACTGGGTTCGGCGCTCACGAGTGCAGCCAGCGTTCGATGTGTATGGCGCGCGAGCGGAGATTCAAAAAATCCTCCCACGTAGGTTCTCAGTCCTAACGCCGTGGCCGTTTCCAACATTGAACGAGCAACAGCCACTCCCCCGACGCGCGCAGGCTTGACACACACGAGCGAGGCGGCTTCGTAGCGAGCAATTCGACGAACGTCGAGCACGGAGCGAACTGATTCGTCGAGCGACACCGCCACCGGGCTCAGTTGAGCAAGCTGCGCATGACTGATCAAGTCTCCCGGCGCAAAGGGCTGCTCGACGGCCACCACCTCTACGTGGGTATCGAAAGCGACAAGTTGACGCAGAACCTCGTCGCTACTTCTCGCCGAGGCGTTGAAATCCAATAGAACGGGTAGCGACAGTGCGCCCAGTGCCTCGAACGATTGATTTACATCGACGCCGAAGGATGTCTTAACGCGCAGTCGACGCGCACGGTCCGACACGTGCCAACTACTCGGAGGGTCCAGTAGCGACACGGTATTCATCTCGTGCACGTTCATCACATTGGTTTCCCACTGCTCCGCGAGCGAGACGTTCGAGCGTTGCAGTTCCCAGTCAAGGATTGCCATTTCAATCGCGGCGTGCGCCCAGCGCGACGGCGCGGAGTTTCGAGCAAGTGCCGCGACTCGACTCCATCTCGGCGCAACTCCCTCACGGCTCCAAATGGTGCTCACGTTCAACAGCGCGACGTGAGCCAACTCGCTATAGACGTCATCAAAACTGGGATCGCCCAGCACCGTTTCTTCTAACGGACTCACTTCGCCCCAGCCAACAGTTCCCGCGTCGCTTAGCTCAACAAAGATTCGCCGGCGGTGACGGTGCTGCTGGTTGGCAGCGGTGACCGCGTGGCTCAAGAGGTCTCGTCGT
>JANXTQ010000028.1 GCA_025352305.1 Actinomycetes bacterium | reverse complement strand
TCTGGGACTCTACCATTGAGCTACACCCGCACTTTCGCCGAAGCGAGTGTTGACAGTCTAGATCAGGCGCTCGCACCCTTTAACGTGGAATCGTGGAGTCGGCCTCAATGTTTGATGCGCTGGGCGGCCAGAAATTCTTTGATGAATTAGTTGACGCGTTCTACGTCGGTGTAGCCAGCGACGAGACATTGATCGCCATGTACCCGGCCGATCTCACTGACGCTAAACGGCATCTCGCGCTTTTTCTCGCTCAGTACTGGGGAGGACCAGCAACCTATATGAACGAGCGCGGTCATCCACGATTGCGTATGCGTCACGCTCAATTCACGATCAACAAACGTGCGCGCGACGCGTGGCTCACGCACATGAGTAACGCGCTGGACCACGTTGGTCAGCAACTCAGCGCCGAGCAGCGTGCGGAGTTCGACGCGTACTTCTCGATGGCGGCTCACCAACTTCGAAATGTGTGACGTCGGCTCCTCGCGTTGCTTACGCTGAGTGATGTGAGTATGCGTCGCCAACTTCGCGAGGGTGAGTTCGACGTCGTCACTGTCACGCCGATTTCAATAGGAGTTGTCGGCCCCCTAATCGCGGTGCTGGTGACGATTGGCGCACTGTGGGCGGCGGCCGCGACGTGGCACTGGGTAAATCACAACTCGTCGTGGTTGAGCGCGATACTGGTTTTCCCACTCGCCGTGCTGCTCGCTGGACGAACATGGCGTTGGCGATCGCGCAAAATTCTCGTCACGAGCCAACGGGTACTGCACGAGTCCGGAGTCCTGCGACGTCACACGAGTTCGGTAGAACTCATTGACATCGTGGCGACCCAGGTGGATCAGCGCTGGCACGAGAAGGTCTCTCGACGCGGGGTCATTCAACTAGAAACGGCAGCCGGCACGTTCGTCACGGACCGTCTGCGACGCCCCGACGCCCTCTGTCGAGTCATCGAACATCAACGCCAACAACTCAACCGGTACGCCGAGGCCCATCTCGATCGAGCCGGTGAGTTGTCCGACGCCCTCGAGGCGGGACTGCTCAGTAATGAGGAGTACGACGAACGGTGGCGGCACCTATTTGGACCGGACGCTCCTCGCAGCGACGGCTGAGCGCGAGATGAAAACCGGTACGGTGCCATCCGTGCCTACTCGTTATCGCTGCAACGCCTGCGGCAACCTCACGCGATTTGATGTTCTCGAGACCACGACGGTGCGAGCCTTTCATCACTACACCGTCGGCGGTGAACTGACCGTCGAGGAACCCGAAGTCGTGTCGCGAGTTGTCGACCAGGTCACGTGTCGTTGGTGTGGCCACGGCCGCTCGGTGGAAACGTTGAGCGAAGAACAACTCTGAGCCCGCGTTCACTGGACCCTCCGCGTCAACGCGTCGTCCCCGAACGATTCGACGTCACTGATGCACACGACGTATCAACGACGTGGTCGCTGAGCGGTCCAACGGTGGTCGTTGCAGTCAAGGCGGACTGCGATGGATGTCGCAGTTTTTACAACGGTTCACTCGCGGCCCTCGCCCCGTGGCCAACGCTGCTCATTGCGCGCTACGAGAGTGAAGTAGAGGCGTTCAGCGATTCCCGTCATCGGGTATTACTGGCGAAGGAACTGTGGAATGCCCTCGACATTCGTTCGGCGCCCTTTTACGTCCTCGTGGCGCCCGGGCCGGGTCGAATTGTCTTAGAGGGGCTGGCCTTTTCTCCTGAACAGGTCGCCGACGAACTCATCGACGCCGGTATGTAACAGCGTCGTGGCACAGTTCGACGGTCGACGAAAGGTCATTGGTATGAGCCACGAAATTGAACTCTCGGTGAGTTGTAACGACTGTGTGCGTCGAGCCACACCCGACTGCGCGGACTGCTTGGTGTCCTACGTGCTCGGTCAAGAGCCCGATGGCTTGGAGCTGGACGGCGCCGACGCGCAGATTATTGATCTCTTCGTTAGTGAAGGACTGGTGCCGCGACTCAAGTTCGTGGCGCTGAGCAAACGGCCCTGAGGCGCGTGCGCGGTAGCGTGAGCGCTCGTGGTCGATCACCTGCTGGTAACCAATGACTTTGCGCCGAAGACCGGTGGGATTCAGGTCTATCTCTACGAGTTGTGGCGTCGGCTGGAAAAGGGCCGGGTCGCCGTATTAACAGCGAACTCACACGCCGATGCCGCGACATTTGACGCCAGCTCTGATCTGATAATCGATCGAGTCGCAACACGAACGCTCTTTTGGCCATCGCTTAAAACAAAGCGGGCGATTGAACAAGCAATTTCTCGGCACGATCCAAAGATTGTGCTGCTCGACCCGGCGTGGCCGCTCGGACTGATTGGACCCTTTCTTTCTCGACCCTTCGGAGTTATCTTGCACGGCGCTGAGGTAGCCATTCCGGCTCGAATACCACTGCTGGCGAGTTCCTTGCGATTCGTACTGCGCCGTGCGAAGGTGGCGATCTGCGCGGGCAACTACCCCGAGGCTGAAGCTCGTCGCTGCGCCGCAACGCGCATGGCGCCGGTCATTCAGATTGCGCCCGGAGTTGACACGACGCGCTTTTTACCGTTAACGAGCGCGCAACGTGACGAACAGCGACGGCACTTCGATTTTCCTGAGCAGGCACTCGTCGTTACGTCCTATTCGCGGCTTGTTCCACGTAAGGGCATGGACGTGCTCATTCGTGCGAGCGCGAAACTGTCGGCACAGTTCCCGAATCTGCTCGTGGCCATTGGCGGTACGGGTCGCGACCGCGCCCGCCTGGAGCGCTTAGCCCATCGCCTTGATGCACCCGTTCGTTTTTTTGGACGAATCAGCGACGACGAGTTGCCGTCGTGGCTCGCGTCGAGCGATTTCATGGTGATGGACTGTCGCAGCCGGTGGGCCGGATTCGAGCAAGAAGGTTTCGGCATTGTTTTTGTCGAAGCGGCCGCGTGTGCCCTGGCTCAAATCGCGGGACGCTCCGGAGGTTCTCACGACGCGGTGATAAATGAACAAACCGGACTAATCGTGGACAATGCGCGCAGTGTGGACGATTTGGCCGCCGCAATGTCGCGACTGATGAGCGACCCGTCGTTGCGTCAGCGCCTGGCTCTCGCGGCGCGAGAGAACGCGGAGACGCACTTTGAATGGTCTCGCTTGGCCCACACACTGGGCGCTGAACTCGCTCTTTACGACCAATAGCCGTATTTAGGGCGCGGCTGTCGTAATCTGGCAACCAACTGAGGAGTGCGATGAGCCAGCGAGCCACTGAATCAATTACGGTGAACGCCCCACCCGCGACCCTCTACGCCGTAGCGACGGATTTTGAGTCCTATCCCTTGTGGGTGGCGGACCTAAAGAGTGTGACGATTCTGGCGCGCGACGAGCAGGGTCGTGCCAGCGACGTCGAATTTCGAGCCGCGGCATTCGGTCGGTCGTCGACCTACTCGCTTCGTTACGACTACGAAAGCGCACCCGACACGTTGTCGTGGAGCCAAATAAAGAGCGATCTCACCACCAAACTCGAAGGTTCCTACACCTTCACGGCGCAAGGCGACGCCACGCACGCGCTCTATGACCTTGAGGTGGACCTCATGGTGCCGATTCCGGGATTCATTAAGTCGCGGGCCGCTCAACGGATTCAGAGCCAAGCGCTGCGTGAGTTAAAGGCGCGGGCCGAGTCTCTCGCGTGAGTGCGCTCGCTGTCGGCGTGGACGTCGGTGGCACGAAAGTTCTGGCCCTCGCGGTTGCGGACTCCGGCGAAATTATTGATCGCGAACGGGTACTCACCCCTCACGCGACGGCCGACTACGCCGGTGGCGCCACCGCGCAGGCCGTTCTCGAAGTTGTCACGGCACTCGCAACTCGCAACAACGTGGAACTATCGGACCTCGTTGTTGGAGTGGGTCTGCCCGGAATGATGTCGCGTGACGGCGTGTTGGTTTTTGCGCCGAACCTGCCCAGTGCGTCGGGTGCGGACTTTGCGGCGCTTCTTTGTTCGAAGGACAACTCGCTGCGAGTGGTGTGTGAAAATGACGCTGACTGCGCTGTGGTCGCCGAACATCGCCTCGGCGCCGCCCGCGGCGTAAATGACGTTGTCATGGTCACACTCGGCACGGGCATCGGCGGCGGAATTATCTCCGGCGGTGAGTTGGTGCGTGGACGATCGGGATTCGCTGGAGAGATTGGTCACATGGTCGTCGACGCGCGCGGACCACGGTGTCCTTGCGGGGGACGGGGATGTTGGGAGCGTTACGCCTCCGGCGCGGGAGTTGCTCGACTCACGCGTGAAGCCGCCGCCGCGGGTCGACTGTCGAATTTGGTGGCGCAACGCGGTGGAGATATTGACGCCGTACGAGCTGAAGACGTGACCGCCGCGGCCGCGAGCGGCCTCGAGGAAGCTCTTGACGTCATAGACGAAGTCGGTTGGTGGCTCGCACTCGGGATTGCGAATCTGGCCGCCATTTTGGACTGCGGGACCTTCGTCGTGGGCGGCGGACTCGTTGAGGCCTCGACGCTGTTGCTGGGCGCTGCTCGACGTCACCTGTCTTCACTCGTTGAAGGATCTCACGCGCGAGGAGAGATCCATCTGGTGGCTTCACACTTTGGCGAACAGTCCGGCGCCGTCGGCGCCGCGTTGCTCGCACGTGAGCGCCTCACGTGAAAATTGGGGTGTTGCTGCCTACGTTTAGAAGTGACGCCCGTGATGCACTGAGCGCGGCGCAGCGCGCCAGCGAACAGCAACTCGACGGCGTCTTTGCCTACGACCACTTGTGGCCCATGGGCGAGAGCCAACGTCCGTCGCTCGCTCCGTTTCCGGTACTGGCGAACGTCGCTGCACGCGAAAGGTCCTTGTTCCTCGGACCGCTGGTCGCCCGCGTGGGACTGGTGGGAACCCAAGTGCTCGTGGAGGAGTTTCTAACGCTGTCATTGATTGCGCCGTCGCGGGTGATTGTGGCGCTCGGTACCGGGGACAAATTGAGTGAGGCGGAAAATGTGGCGTACGGACTGACAGTTCGTAGTGCTCATGAACGCCGAACACTGCTCGCCGAGACCGCCACCGCACTGGCGCACTTGGAGGTATGGGTAGGTGCTGGCTCGACGGCGACCAACGTACTGGCGCGCGAACTCGACGCCGTTCTTAATTTTTGGAATTCGACCCCCGACGAACTGGTCGTCCACGCGAAGGACGGACCCGTGAGCTGGGCGGGTAACGCGCGTGAGGACGTCGAGCATCAGATGGACGAACTGCGCGACGCCGGCTCCACCTGGGCCGTGTTTTCTCCCGCGACCAGCGTCGCTCGCCTCGGCGCGTGGCGCCGAGCCAACAACGAAAGCCAGTAGCGTTTCGAAATGGAGTTTCGTCGCATTGGCGGCTTGCCGCCCTACGTATTTGCGGCGATCAATGGCGCCAAGGCCGCCGCACGAAGTGCGGGTCGCGACGTGGTCGACTTTGGCTTCGGCAATCCGGATCTACCGAGTCCGGATATTGCCGTGGCGAAACTCGCGGAGGCCGCACAGAATCCGCGTAATCACCGCTACAGCGCGAGCCGAGGAATTCCACACCTACGCCTCGCCATTGCCAGTCGCTACAAACGACTCTTTGATGTTGACCTTGACCCCGATACTGAAGTTGTTACGACCATTGGTGCCAAAGAGGGGCTCAGCCACTTGATGTGGGTGCTCATTGATCGTGGCGACACCGCCATTGTGCCGAGTCCGAGTTATCCCATACATATTTACGCTCCGCTGTTTGCGGGTGGCCAAATCGTCACGGTGCCCATGCACGATCCCTCGTCGAATTCGGCCGAGACTCCGGGCGACAGTTTTTTTGAAGGACTGCTCGACGCGTGGCAGCGCGCGTGGCCCAAGCCACGCGTCATCGTGTGTTCATTTCCGCACAATCCCACGACGGCCTGCGTGGATCTGGCCTTCATGGAGCGACTGGTGGGCTTCGCACTCGAACACGAAGTTATTGTCGTTCACGACTTCGCCTACGCCGATCTTGGCTTTGACGGATATCGGCCGCCGTCCATCTTGCAAGTTCCGCGCGCTAAGGAGTGCTGCGTCGAGCTCTACACGTTGACCAAAAGCTTTTCAATGGCCGGTTGGCGCGTGGGCTTCATGGTCGGCAACGCCGAAATTGTTGCAGCGCTCACCAAACTAAAGAGCTACCTCGATTACGGCACCTTTCAACCGATTCAGATTGCGGCCATTGTCGCAATGAACGAAGCGGTGGACTATCCCCAACAACTGAACACGATCTATCAGTCTCGTCGCGACACGTTGATTGAGGGACTCGATCGAATTGGCTGGCACGTCGAAAAACCCCAAGGATCCATGTTCGTCTGGGCGCCGATTCCCGAGCCGTATCGCGACATGGGCTCTCTCGAGTTCTCCACTTTTCTCGTCGACGCCGGCGACGTGGCGACCAGTCCCGGGATTGGCTTTGGTGACGGTGGCGACTCACACGTTCGCTTCAGCTTGATTGAAAACGAGTTGCGCACGCACCAAGCGGTGCGCCAACTGAAACGCGCGCTCACGAAGTTGAACTAGTCACCGCCCAAGTGCGCAGCGGTCCCGGCAGTGACATCAACTGCTGGATAGTTCGTGCGGTCTCAGAGCGACGAAATTAACTACGCTCCACGGCGCGCAACCACGCGCTGTACAGCGTGTCCGCGATCGTTGCATCAGCGGGCGTGGCGTCAAAGTTCGACGTCCAGCGCTCACTCAGTTCCTCCAGAG
>JANXTQ010000020.1 GCA_025352305.1 Actinomycetes bacterium | reverse complement strand
GGCTCGGCCAATCAGCGATTTTTCCACCCACGTTGCGCCGTGACCCACGACGACAACGGTGGCCTTGACCTCATCGCGCGCCGCCACGTCGAGCACGTGTTGGACCATTGGTCGCCCGCAGAGATGGTGAAGTGGTTTGGGCCGCGACGAGCGCATACGCGTTCCTTCGCCAGCGGCGAGAACAACAACACAGGTCGGACGGTTCACACTGTCATCTCTACCAGTCCTGTCGTACGATTTGGCGATGGACGCTGAGAGTTACGACGAATTTTCACTTTTCTCGCAGAACCTGAGTGAATGGGGTCTCAATGTGCCCATTCCGTCGGTGACTCGTTCCTCTTACGAAGTCGCGCCGGGTCGATGCCTCAGCGCGCTGGTGTGGGGCGTTGGCTCGCCCGAAATGTCCTTCGTGCACGGCGGAGCGCAGAACGCCCACACCTACGACACTGTTGCTCTCGCTCTGCAGCGGCCCCTCATTAGTTGGGACATGCCCAGCCACGGTCACTCGGACGCATCGCCGTACGGAACAAATGTTGTCCAGTCGCATGCGAACGACCTGGCTACGGCAATGGCTCAGGCCACACCGAGCGCGACTGTCCTCGTGGGCATGTCGCTCGGTGGGCTCGTCTCGCTCGTTCTCACTCACGATCACCCCGAATTGGTGAGTTCGCTAATTCTCATTGACATCACGCCGGGCGTCAATGCCGATAAGGCCAAACACATCCATAACTTCATCAACGGTCCCGCCAGCTTTGACGATTTCGACGCATTGCTCGCGCGAACTATTCAACACAACCCCACGCGAAGCGAGAGTTCACTGCGCCGCGGGATCTTGCACAATGCGCTCCAACGCAGTGACGGTTCATGGGTGTGGCGTCACCAACGTCACGAACGAAGTGAGGTGGCCGGTC
This sequence comes from Actinomycetes bacterium, assembly GCA_025352305.1. Lineage (GTDB taxonomy): Bacteria > Actinomycetota > Acidimicrobiia > Acidimicrobiales > RAAP-2 > RAAP-2. The sequence goes on along the minus strand of JANXTQ010000020.1, from coordinate 7,304 downwards.
CCGACACGGCAAATCTGTGGGACACGCTCGAAGCAGTTCAACGTCCGGTCACTCTCGTTCGCGGTATGGCCAAAGGATCCGTCGTAGATGACGAGGACGAGGCTGAGTTCATCCGACGTCAGCCGAGTGCTCGCGTTATTCACGTTGAAGGCGCGGGCCACTCGATCCAGGGCGACGCTCCCCTGCAGTTGGCCGAAATCCTGCGCGGCCTGCACTGAAGCTGGCGGGGGAGGGCTCGAACCTCCAACCTTCGGATTCAAAGTCCGCTGTTCTGCCGATTGAACTACCCGCCAAGGCACTCTCTGTCAAGATCTTCTCAGATTCTTACGAATCCCGAATCGGACCTTTACGACGTCGTTGAACACTAGAGGACGCACGCTACGTGCCAGAAAATCGAGGAACCGTGAGCCAGAGCAGTTCGAACACGAGCTACGTCGCCATTGTTGACGACGACCAGGCCATCCGCCAAGCTCTGGGCCGCGCGCTGCGCATGGAGAACTACGACGTTGAGCTCTTCGAAGATGGCCTCAGTGCGCTGCGGGCCATCCAGTTGCGCGTGCCGGACGCAATAATCCTGGACCTTCAACTCCCCGATGTCGACGGACTTGAAATTTGCCGGCGAATTCGCCACGCCGGCGACGCCACTCCGATTTTGATGTTGACGGCGAGAAACGCCATTGATGACCGAGTCGAGGGACTCGACGCGGGCGCGGATGACTATTTGGTCAAGCCCTTTGATCTCGCGGAGCTGCTCGCGCGGTTGCGTGCGCTGCTGCGCCGTCGAACATTTCAAGAGGGCGAAGGTTCGCTGCTTCGATTTGAAGACCTGACTCTCAATCCACAAACTCGCGAAGTGTTTCGCGGTGATCGAAAAATTGAACTCACCCGCATTGAGTTTGACCTCCTGGAGTTGCTTCTCAATCATCCGCGTCAAGTCCTGACACGAGATCAGATTTTGGATCTGGTCTGGGGTTACCACTTTGATTCGGGGACTAACTCTCTGGCGGTGTACGTGGGATATCTTCGGCGAAAACTCGAAGAGAACAGTGAATCGCGACTCTTGCACACCGTGCGCGGAGTTGGATACGTACTTCGCGCCACGTGACATTTCGACTGCGCGTCATTGCCACGACCACGGTGGCGGTCACCATCGCGGTGCTTTTTGCGTGCCTCGCGTCGTATCTCTCGACCCACAACGCCGTTCAACGCTCTACCGACGAATCGCTCTACAGCGCCGCGTCGCACTCATCGCAGTTTGGCCAAGGCGAGATTGTCGCGGGGGTATTTTTTCAGATCGTTTTCCCCGACGGGACCGCTCTACCTCCGAGTGCGGACCTACCCGTGGACTCAACGGTGCTCGCCGTGGCCAAACTCAAACAGCCAACGATTCTGCGTACCGTGTCGGTGCACGAAAACACGTACCGCGAACTGATCGTTCCCGTTCCCGTCGGCACGAAGTTGCAGTGTGACGGCGGACAGTGCACGTTACGAACCAGTGCGGCTCAGGTGTTTTCGGTCAATATCAGCGGGCAACAACACCAATTAGAGGTACTGGCACTTCGACTCATCTTTCTAGCGATCATTGGCGTCTTGCTGGCCATTGTTCTTGGCTACCTCGCCGCTCGCGCGGCGCTCGTGCCCCTCGAAGAGGTCACCAACGAAATTGAGATCGTGACCGCAACCTCCAACATCTCTCACCGACTCGCCGAAGGTCGAAATGACGAGCTGGGTCGCCTGCGTCGAGTGTTTAATGAACTGCTGAGCTCGGTGGACCACTCTCAACAAATGCAGCGCCAACTCGTACTTGACGCGAGCCACGAGCTGCGCACACCGTTGACGTCGCTACGAACCAACGCGCAAGTTCTTTCGCAGGCCGATCGCCTTACGACCGAAGAGCGTTTACAAATTACCGACGACATGGTCGCCCAAGTGGACGAATTGGCGGTGCTCATCTCAGACCTCGCAGAACTGGCTCGTGGTGACGAATCAAATCAGTCCACTGAAGTGCTCCGCTTCGACGAATTGGTCGATGAGTGCGTGGCCACCGCGCGCACTCACGCGCGCACTCGAAACGTCACGATTGAGTCGAACATTGAACCGTGCGTCGTCGTGGGCCGTCGCGACCGCGTCGTTCGCGCGGTCAATAACCTGATTAACAACGCCATTAAATTCGCCGCCGCTGACGGACAGGTACGGGTGTCGCTTCATTTGGGAACTCTGAGCGTTGATGACGACGGTCCGGGTGTTGCACCCGATGACGTTCCTTTTGTCTTTGACCGATTCTGGCGATCACCGCGTGCGCGATCGCTGGCTGGTTCGGGGCTCGGGTTGTCAATCGTCAGCCAAATCGCCCGCGAACTAAATGGAACGGTCAGCATTTCGCGTTCTGATGAACTCGGCGGTGCACGATTTACGTTAAAAATCCCCATTGTTGACGACGCAGACGACAGTATTGCGTGAATTTTTAGCCAACTTCCCGGTAAGCCTTAACGGGCCACGGCACAATAGTTAGGCGAAAGGAGTTCCATGGCGGCGAAACACACCATTCAACAGCGAGACCGCCGTCTCGTACGAGTTCGACGAATCTCTCAGTTCACTTTTTTGATGGCCGCGGCGTCCTCGGGAGTCATTGTGGCTTACGCCGCCAACATCCCTAAGGCGCCGCCCGTCACCGTGCCGACGACTACTTCCAGCACGACGACTACGACGACGAAACCCGCCACCACTACCACTACCACTACCACCACCACCACTGCTGCGCCGCCGACAACGACCAGTCCCGGCGTGACAACGACAACGTCGGCTCCAACGACCACCACGAGAGCACCGACCACGACAACAACTCAGCACGTACCGGTTACAACAACGACGACCTGTTACTCAACGGCGTCGGGCCGACAAATCTGCCCTTAGCTATGGCCACATTTACAACGTGGGGAATGAGTGGCACGGTAGCCACCCAGCAGCCGGGCGACGAGGTGTATGGCCTCGAGCGAGTGGAATTTTGGATTGATGAATTCAACGCGAGTGTGAACCGTTTTCGAGAGGACTCCGAACTCAGCCGCATCAACGCTCGTAGCGCGGGTACATTTTCTATCTCGCCACTGCTGGAAAGGGCTCTGCAAAGCGCCCGTCGTTCAGGAGAGATTTCTCAGAACCTGTGCGATCCAACGGTACTAAGTTCGCTAGAAAAGTTGGGCTACGACCGCGACTACGACGAGTTACTCAAAACCGGAGTGTCATTCTCCACGAGTACATCGCCGGCTCCTGGGCCTCAGAGTTGGAGCCTCGATGCGCTCGAGCACACCGTGACTCTCGAGGCGGGAGTTCGACTGGACCTCGGTGCGAGTGCGAAAGCTCTGTTCGCTGACGTGGTCGTGAACGAACTCGCCCAGCGCGGCGGTGCTCTGGTAGAGATCGGCGGCGACGTGGCCGTACACGGCGTTGGACCCGACGGTCCGTGGGTCATTGGAGTCGCATCGTCGCTCGAGATCGGCGGCAATGAGCCGCGAATTTCGATTGGTGGTGGCGCAATTGCAACGTCCTCGCGCGTGACGCGCACGTGGACGTTGAATGGTCGTACGGTCAATCACATCATTGATCCACGAACGGGCTTGTGCGCCAATGGTCCCTACGCGGTCGCCACTGTGGCGGGGCCCAACTGCGTGGACGCCAATGCGCTCGCAACTGCGGCGTTGCTGTGGGGTGAGGACGCGAGTTATCACATCGCGCAGTTCGGAGCGGCCGCTCGCCTGATTCGCGACAGTGGAGAGGTCGAATTCGTCGGGGGCTGGACTCGAGAGGAGTCAACGTGACGGCACTGACCTCGCCGTACTTGTGGTACAGCGCTCGAGCGACCGGCATTGTGTCACTCGTTTTGTTAACCGTCACGATCGTGCTCGGAACGCTCGTAGCGACGCGAGTCGGTGGCAACGCCGTGGGTCGCTTCGAGCTCAATGAGGTGCATCGATCAATTTCAATGATTTCGATTGCCTTTATTGCTTTCCATGTAGTCGTCACGGTTATTGATTCCTTCGTACCCATAGGGGTTTTGTCCGTCGTCGTTCCCTTTACGTCCAGATACCAACGGTTGCCCGTTGCGATTGGAACGATTGCCTTGGATCTGATGTTGGCCGTGTGGATCTCCAGCGTGTTCAAAGAACGAATCAAGCACAGTTCGTGGCGATTCATCCACTGGCTGAGTTGGTTGTGTTTCGTGAGCGCTGCCGTGCACGGATTTCTTTCGGGGACTGACGCGCATCGTATGTGGAGCGAACTAGTCACCGTGGGCTGCATCACGCTGGTTGCTGCGAGCGTGGTGTGGCGAATTTCCATGCGCCCCGAGCGCGCTGCCGGTCGAACGGCGCACTCGCCACTTTCGTCGGGCCGAGCATCACGGCCCGACGCAGCTTCGTCACGCGTGGGCACGAAGGACTCCAATGCGAACAGATCGTCGTCGAGGCGTCCGTTGACTCCTGAGCCGGCACCCCCACGAGCGGCACAGCGCGAAAGACGTCCGTGATTGCAACGTCACTTCCCCGCTTGTTGCACTCAGCGGGCTCACGCCCGCAGAGTTGGTCCCAGCATCTAAAGATCTTCGGGCCCCTGGCGATCCCCAGCTCATTGAGTCACGTGTTATGCGAAGCGGGACTTCGCGGGCGCGGCGGTGCGGCGTTTCCTACACACCAAAAGGTGCAACTCGTTGCCTCTGATCGATCTCGTCGAAAGTACGTTGTTGTCAACGCCATGGAGGGAGAGCCCGCCTCGCACAAGGACCGCTCGCTCGTTAGTGCTCACCCTCATCTCGTGCTCGACGGCGCACTCGCACTAGCCAAGGAAGTCGGAGCGAAGGATATTGCGGTGTGCATCGCTCGAGAAAACACCGCCGTGGCTAATTGCATGGAGCGCGCCATCCATGAACGTGAACGCCACGACAACCGCGGCGTAACAATTGAGCTGCACACTCCGCCGGGTCGCTACATCGCGGGTGAAGAGTCGGGCCTCGTTCACTGGCTTGATGACGATAAGACGCTCCCCCAGTTTCGCCCCGTGAAGCCCTCCATCTTGCGCATCGGGCGAGGATCAGTCCTGGTCGACAACGCCGAGACTCACGCCAACGTGGCGCTCATTGCACGCTACGGCGCCGAGTGGTTTCGTTCACTCGGAACCACGAATCACCCCGGTACGGCGTTGGTATCGATCTCTGGCGCGGTGAAACGACCGACGGTCCTAGAAGTGGCGTTGGGGACGCCCCTTCGTGAGATCTTGGCATGCGCTGGCTACGTCGATACGCCGCGAGCGCTGCTGCTCGGCGGTTACGGCGGAACGTGGATCGACGGATGCCACGTCGACACGCCCTACGACAACGACGCGCTTGCTGCGCTGCAGGCATCAGTTGGCGCCGGAGTCATTGTGGTGCTCGGAGCTGAGAGTTGCGGAGTCACTGAGACCTACAACATCTCTCGTTGGATGGCCAACGAGAGTGCGCGCCAGTGTGGACCGTGCGCGTTCGGACTCCCGGCACTGTCCGAGAGCCTCGCGCAGTTAAGCGGAGCGGTAGGCGATCCGGCAACGGCACTCAAACAGTTGCGCGCTCGCGCCGAGGTCATCAACGGCCGAGGGGCCTGCAAGCACCCCGACGGAGTAGTGCGAATGGTCCTTAGCGCTTTGCGAGTATTTAACGACGATATCGCTGAACACGCCCGTGGTCGAGCGTGCCGCTTCGCTGCGAACTCTCGCTTTGCGACCGTGCCTCGCTTGGAACGAGAAGGCGATTTGGTGTGGGGGTAAGACGACGCACCGAGTCCCTGCGACTGCGAGTGGACCCCATCATGTGCGACGGCTACGGACACTGTCGCGAACTGGCACCCGAGCTCGTCACGCTCGATGAGTGGGGATATCCAATTCTGTCGGAGCAAACGTTCGTCGCGACGCGCAAGGATCTCATTCATTCTGCGCAACTCGCCGTGAGGGGTTGTCCTCGCCAAGCGCTGTGGTTGGAGCAGTTTGGCCCCCGCAACTGAACTTACGTAGCGCGAATGATTTCGAGGCGATTGCCGAAGGGGTCCCAGGTATAAAAACGCTCAACGCCTTCGATTTCGTCGTCGAATTGCACGCGGGCGTGACCCTCTTCTAAGCGTCGAGCGAGGTCGCTGTAATCACTCACTACGAAGGCCACGTGCGCTTTGGCAGAGGCAATGAACTGAGGGTCTACTCCGAGATGCAAGCGCGTCTCGCCCTGTTCGTACCAGCGGCCCCCGCGACGAGCCAGCGCTTCGGGCTTAGCAACGCCGCTGAATCCAAGGATCCCTACGTAGAACTCGTCGGCGCGCTCTTCTTCATCCGCGGGCATCGCAAGTTGCACGTGATCTAGCGAAAACGTGCTCACGGCGTCCTCCAGTTGGCGTGGTCTATCTGAAACCTAGTAGCGTCATTCGGGCCATGGGATCATTGATTAAGAAGCGCCGCAAGCGAATGCGCAAGAAGAAGCACAAGAAGATGCTGAAGCGAACTCGCTGGCAGCGTCGCGCCGCCGGCAAGTAGACCTCACTCGCCAATTGCGGGCGTACTGTGCGCCCGGCGAATTAGAAGTTCACCGACCGGGCTCGCCAACGTCTCTGCGTCAGCTAGGCCACTGACAAACCCCTCGATGAACACGGTAGAACCCGACCCGGCCAGGACTACCTGGGCCCCGGTCTCTGCGGCAACAAAGTCGCACAGGGTCCTCAGTTGGGGCTGAACGCTGCAAGCGGCCTCAAACAGGTGATTGCGCGGTGACCACTGCGGCCCGGGAGAACTGATGCCGTCGAACGCTGCGTAAACCGCTGCAGTGTTGATCGAAAACGGCGCCAAAATCAACGTGACGTCGCGAGACTCAAAGTTGAGCGGGGTGATTTTTTCGCCCACACCCTGGACCAAGGCGCGCCCACCGCGCACACAGAACGCCACATCGGCCCCGAGTCGAGCCGCCACGTTCGAGTCGTGACAACCCGCCCAGCGCAACACTGCGGCCGCGTCACTCGATCCCCCGCCCAGTCCCGCGCCCGAGGGAATCTCCTTAGTGATCTCAACGCTCGCGCGGCGCTGCAGTACGCCAAGGGCGCGCAGTACCAAATTGCTCTCGTCGCTCGGCACACCCTCTAGGGCGCGAGTTGATCCGCGAAGCGCCAACGACGTGGTGTCCGCGTTCTCAATCTCCAAAGTGTCCGCCAAGGTGAGCGAGATCATTTCACTGCGCAGCAGGTGATAGCCGTCGTCGCGACGGCCCGTGATTTCGAGGTACCAGGTCAATTTGGCGGGAGCAG
>JANXTQ010000287.1 GCA_025352305.1 Actinomycetes bacterium | reverse complement strand
GAGGTCGCGGCGACGCTTCGTTAAGAGCGCGGCGCTGCGTCACTGATTGGCGGAGGGAGTGGGATTTGAACCCACGGTGGCTTTCGCCACGCCGGTTTTCAAGACCGGTACATTCGGCCGCTCTGTCATCCCTCCGAGGAGAGATGTTACTCAGCGCCTAGACGAGGGTTTTTGCGTTCTTTCGCATGCGACCGCGAGTTGACTGATCGAGGATCACTTTTCTCAGTCGGACCGACTGCGGGGTGACTTCAACGGCCTCGTCGTCGGAGATGAATTCCAGCGCCTGTTCGAGGCTCATGATCGTCGGCGGAGTCATGCGCTCGAAGTCGTCGTTACCCGAGGAACGCATGTTGGTGAGTTTCTTTTCCTTGGTGGGATTGACGTCCATTTCGTCGGCCCGGGAGTTCTCACCAATGATCATGCCCTCGTACACCTCAACTGAGGGTCCCACGAACATGGTTCCGCGCTCTTCGAGGCTGACCAGCGCGTTGTTGGTGGTGGCTCCGGAGCGGTCCGACACCATGACGCCGTTTCGACGAAGTCGAAGTTCACCCATCCACGGTGCGAAACCGTCAAAGACGTGGTGCAACATTCCGGTACCGCGCGTTTCGGTCATGAATTCAGTACGAACACCGACTAGTCCTCGAGCCGGAATACGCCATTCGAGGCGCACCCAACCGGTGCCGTGATTAACCATGTCCAGCATTGCGCCCTTGCGCGAACTGAGTAGCGAGGTGGCGGCGCCCACGAACTCTTCGGGAATGTCGACGGTGACCTGTTCCATTGGTTCGTGCAGTTTTCCGTCGATCTCACGGGTCACCACTTGTGGCTTACCCACCGTCAGCTCGAATCCTTCGCGGCGCATCTGTTCAATGAGCACGGCCAACTGGAGTTCTCCGCGTCCTTGGACCTCCCAGGCGTCGGGGCGATCGGTGTTGAGGACGCGAATGGCGACGTTACCCACCAGTTCTTGATCCAGGCGGTTCTTCAACATGCGCGCCGTGAGTTTGGAACCCTCTCGACCCGCGAGCGGCGACGTGTTGATTCCAATGGTCATCGACAAGCTGGGCTCGTCAACGGTAATGGGGGGCAGCGCTATGGGGTTTTCGAGATCGGCGAGGGTTTCGCCGATGGTGATCTCTTCAATCCCGGCAATGGCCACGATGTCACCGGGACCGGCCGACGCGGCGGGCACGCGCTCGAGCGCTTCGGTGATGAACATTTCGGTGATCTTGGCGCGCTCAATTGTTCCGTCGACACGGCACCACGCCACGTGGCTGCCGCGCTCCAGAGTGCCGTTAATAACGCGACACAGTGCGAGACGTCCGAGGTACGGAGACGCATCGAGGTTGCACACGAGGGCCTGTAGTCCGTGACCCTCTTCATACTCCGGTGCGGGAACGTGGTCAATGATGGTTTGAAACAGAGGGGTCAGGTCACCGGAGGTGTCGTCGGCCGATAGTGACGCCCAGCCCTGGCGCGCCGAGGCGTACAGAACGGGAAATGAGATCTGATCTTCGTCGGCGTCCAAGTCCAAAAACAGCTCTTCGACTTCGTGCACGACCTCGGCAACGCGAGCGTCGGGACGATCGACTTTATTGATGACAAGAACGACCGGCAAGCGACTTTCGAGAGTCTTTCTTAGAACAAAGCGCGTCTGGGGCAGAGGGCCTTCGGCGGCGTCGACCAGCAAAATAACGGCGTCGACCATATTGAGGCCGCGCTCCACCTCTCCACCGAAGTCGGCGTGGCCGGGTGTGTCGATGATGTTGATGGTGGTGTCACGCCAGTTGACGGCGGTGTTCTTCGCGAGGATGGTGATGCCCTTTTCGCGCTCGAGATCGCCCGAGTCCATGACGCGGTCGGTCATCTCCTCGTGGGCCGAAAAGGACCCGGTTTGACGCAACATGGCGTCGACCAGAGTCGTCTTTCCGTGGTCTACGTGCGCGATGATCGCGACATTTCTAAGAGAGGTGCGCCGGGACATGACCGTTCTACGCTAGTCGTTGCGCCTGATGAGCCGATCTAGGCGGCCACTAAACGCTGACGACGCTGTTGGGTAACGGCCGTTCGAACCAAGTCGCGAGCACCCGAGCGCAGGTCGTCGAGGGTTCCATCGACCGCGAGCGCGATACCCGAGTCGGGCCATAAACCAATCATTCGTCGCGCGCTGAGGCCTCGCGGGTTGCCCAGGGCGTCAATCACGAGATCCGCGCGCAACCCGGCTCCGGCGAACTTGGCGGGAACTCCGCTGCGAAATCGAATGACGACCCGCTGGTCCGCGTCACTAACAACGGCGTCGCGTCGAGAGCGCAACGTCGTTCGCGCGGTGGCCACGTCGTAAAAAACGTCGACGTCCACTGGCGACCACTCCAGTTCCAACGGGGCCAACGTTTCAATGGCCGCACTCGCCCAGGTCGTGGCCTCGGCGACGACGAGCGATAAGACGGCCGACGACTGTGCGCTGAGCCAATAAGCAATCGATCCGGGCCGCGCGTACCCGGCGGCCGCCCTTACGAGCAGTTCATCGACCTCATCGCGCGCGGCGCTCACGAGGTGAGAGGAGTTCATTGAGTGCCACCGGCGAAGTGCTCCGCGACCAATGGTTCGTCGAGCGTGTTGCGGAGTCCAGACAAACGGCGACGACGCCAAACCTGCGCTCTCTACGGACCAGGCGTCAATTCGTCGATGTTCATTTCCGAGTACGGCGCGAAAGCGGCTCGCCAGCGACACTCGCTGATCGTCGCCGAGAACGGCCGGCGTGAGTGGTCCACCACTGACGAGATCGTTAACGCTGCGGGCGTCACATCGGCGAAGATGCAGCGAACTCATCGGGCCAACTTTTGGCTCACGGCAACAACTACTTCATTCAGTGCGCGGCGAAGAAGCTCGCTGTCAACGTCAACGCTGCATAGTTCGTTCGTGGCACTCGACAGCGAGACAACGCGCAAGGGAGCAACGCACGTAGCCAACGTGTGAGTCAGTGCGTGGTAGCGAAGGATTCGCTCGTGATCGCTGCTGAAGGGGGAGGTGGTGATATCAAACAGGGCCACCGACGCGTGCTCGGTGTGAAGTGATCCGACGACAAGGTCCATCTGGTCGCGCAGAATTACTGCTCCGGACGCCAATCGTGCAACTGTGCGCACCGCACTTCGCGGACGCCACTGCGGATTGATAGTGCCCATTCGTCGCGTCAGGGTTACCGCGTGCGCCGTGACGTCCGTCGCGAGTCGAGCGAGTTCTTCGCTGTCCAATCGAGCGAACTCGTTCGACAGATCACCAGTGGGTGCGCTCGCGCGCC
>JANXTQ010000281.1 GCA_025352305.1 Actinomycetes bacterium | reverse complement strand
CTGTTGTGCTTCAACGCTTCGTACGCGTACAAGCCAGTGACCCTGTATGTGACAAATCAGTTCGGCAAGGCCACGATGAAGACCACCGGAGGACCAAACAGTCTCTGTCTTCCGACGTGGAAAGACAATGTCAGTCCGCCGAATCAATCGCCGAATCAGCCTCCAAAGTTGGACCACTTCACGTGCTACAACGTGCTGCCGGTCTCTTCGGGCATGTATGGGATGAAGGCACCAGCAACGACGAAGGTTCTCGATGAGTTCTCGGCCCCGACGTACGTAGGAGAAAAGATTGGTACTGCTAACGGACTCTGCGTACCGACCACGAAGCTCGTTAAGAGCGTGCTCTATCAGCCCCAGACGGACAACGACCTGAGCCTGCTCTGCTTCCCGGGCGCGTCCACGCCGATTTGGAAGATGGTGTACGACCAGAACCAGTTCGGAACGGGAAAGATTTTCCCGACGAATCTGCGCGAAGAGCTGTGCTTGCCGAGCACCGTCGTCCTCAGTAAATAGCTTCACGCGAGGTGCGGCGAGAGTGACTACCCAGTAGCGCTCTCGCCGCCTCTCGGCGTTTGTTGAAGTGAAGATGGCTTCGCGTAAGAGGGGCCAATTTGTGATTGGTTGACCAAGCTGGTTACGTGGAGCGCTGTTCATGGCGAGTATCGTGGCGACGTCATGGTTCTCTCTGATCGCTCTATTCGCGAAGCCCTCGAACAAGGTCGGATCATCATTGATCCCTTGAACGACGACTGCATCCAACCTTCCTCAGTTGACCTTCATATTGACCAGTACTTTCGAGTCTTTCGAAACCACACCCAGCGAGTCATTGATGTTCGCGAGGACCAAGAGGATTTAACTGAATTGGTCGACGTGGGACCGAACGATCCGCTCATTTTGCACCCCGGCGAGTTTCTCCTCGGCTCCACTATTGAACGAGTGGCGCTTCCCGACGATTTAGTCGCACGACTCGAAGGGAAAAGTTCGCTTGGTCGTCTCGGACTGCTCATTCACTCGACCGCCGGATTCGTGGACGCGGGCTGGGACGGACATTTGACTCTGGAACTCTCGAACGTGGCGAATCTGCCTATTACCTTGTATCCCGGTATGAAGATCGGCCAGATCAGTTTTTTTGAGATGACCACGCCGGCCGATCGTCCGTACGGATCTGCGGGGCTCGGCTCTAAGTACCGGGGCCAACGCGGTCCGACACCGAGTCGATACGCCGAAAACTTTCGAAAGCAACAGTCGTAGTCAGTTACGTACGGCTCCGCACCTGAGGAGGGCCCGTGATAGCACGCATCATTATTGGACTCGCAGTAACCGTGGCGTGTTTCGCCGTGGCCGGACGTCGATTTTTCTGGCTCAGCAAACTGATTCGTAGTGGCCAGGTGGCGCCACGGCGGTTCCAAGGATTTCGCAAACCGGTCGAAGCAGAACTGACGGAAGTTGCGGGTCAGCGCAAACTGCTGAAGTGGACCGTGCCCGGTCTCGCGCACTTTTTCACCATGTGGGGTTTCACTGTCCTGCTCACCACGATCTTCGAAGCGTACGGCGCGTTGTTTAGTCGTACGTTTCACATTCCGCTCATTGGAACGAGTAATTGGCTCGCCGCGGTCGAGGACTTCTTCGCGTCGGCGGTTCTTGTGTCGTTGGTCGTCTTTTCCATCATTCGAATCAAGAACGCTCCGGCGAAGAAGCAGCGCGAGAGTCGTTTCTACGGCAGTCACACCGGCGCCGCGTGGTTGGTGCTGGCGGCGATTGGCGCAGTGATCATCACCTTGTTCCTCTACCGGGCCGCGCAGATTGATTCTTCACCCCACGCGTCGTACTTCCCCTTCGGTGAGTCCAAGTGGGCCTTTACCAGTCACCTTCTGGCGACATTGCTGCGGCCCCTCGGCACCGGCGTCAACAGCGTTCTCGAGGTTGTCTTTCTTCTCGCGAACGTGGCCGTCATTGCGGGTTTCTTGGTCTTCGTGTCGTACTCCAAGCACTTGCACATTTTCTTGGCTCCCATCAACGTCGGTCTCTCACGACGACCACGTGCTCTCGGAGGCCTGGACAAGACCCCCGACATGGATATGGAGAACGTCACCGAAGACACCGTTTTCGGAGTCGGAAAGGTGGACGACTTCACCTGGAAGCAGATGCTCGACTTTGCGACCTGCACCGAGTGTGGTCGTTGTCAGTCCGTTTGTCCCGCGTGGACGACGGGCAAGCCGCTCAGTCCGAAACTGCTCATCATGGGACTGCGCGACAACATGTTTGCCTCCGCGGACCGCTTGTTGTCGGGTGAGAGCTCCAGCGACGTCGCGACCCTCGTTCCCTCCGTCATTGACCCCGACGTGCTGTGGAGTTGCACCACGTGCGGCAGTTGCGTGGAACAGTGCCCGGTAGATATTGAGCACGTCGACGCCATTATTGATATGCGCCGCTACGAAGTGTTGATGGAGTCACGTTTTCCGACCGAGGCCGGACTGTTGCTGCGCAACCTCGAGAACCAGGGTGATCCGTGGGGACTCGGTTCATCCAAGCGCTCGGACTGGATTAACTCCATGGACTTTGAGATCCCGGTCGTGACGGAAACCATTCCCGAAGACGTGGAGTACCTCTATTGGGTGGGTTGCGCGGGATCGCTCGACGAGCGCGGTCGCAAGCAGGTGGAGTCCACCGCGCGCATGCTGCATCGCGCGGGAGTGAAGTTTGCCGTGCTCGGACCCCGCGAAAGCTGTACGGGCGACCCGGCACGTCGCATGGGCAACGAGTACCTCTTTCAAGAGATGGCCAAGGCCAATATCGCGACACTGAACGAAGTCGGTGCGAAGAAAATTGTCGCCTCGTGCCCGCACTGCTTTAACACGATGAAAAATGAGTACCCGGGTCTGGGTGGAGATTACGAAGTGATCCACCACGCCGAACTACTCAGTCACTTGGTCGCCACCGGACGTCTCGTGCCCGGCGTGGGCTATCAGGGCACCGTTACATACCACGACCCGTGTTATCTCGGTCGTCACAACCGTGTCTTTGACGAGCCGCGCTCGGTGCTCGACGCCATTCCCGGCGTCAAGCAGGTGGAGATGGGCCGCTGTCGCGAACGAGGTTTCTGTTGCGGAGCCGGTGGCGCGCGCATGTGGATGGAAGAGAACATTGGCAAGCGCGTCAACATGGACCGCACCGAAGAAGCTCTCGGCACCGGCGCGGACATTGTGTCCACGGCCTGTCCCTTCTGCATGATCATGCTGGACGACGCCGTCAAGGCGCAGGGCCGCGGAGATGACGTCAAGGTGATGGACATCTCTCAAGTGTTTGAAAAATCGTTGATGGCGCCGGCGGCCGCGAGCGACGGAGCTTCGAGCACCACGGCCTAAATAGTCGCTCTCGGGGTTCTCACAAACCGTCGAGTTCACAGTCTCGAAACACATTGCTAACTCTGTAGAAACTCTTCGCGACGACACTGACGTTGTCAATTGAGGCCAACGCCGCCCTCGCTAGTGCAATACGGAAAGGAGTGGCGGTGCTCTTTGCAGCCACGCAGTACGCCCCCTACCCCCATTGGCTGAACTCCGGGGATAACACCTGGCAGTTGGTTTCAGCAACCTTGGTAGGGCTTATGAGTATCCCGGCGCTCGCCCTGTTATATGGCGGCCTCGTTCAAAAGAAGTGGATCGTCAACACCATGATTATGGTGTTCAGCGGCTTCTCGCTGACCCTCGTCGTCTGGATGTGTTGGGGTTACAGCTTCGCCTTCGGGTTGCCTCAAGCGCACTTTGGACCAACGGGTTCGTTTTGGTCCGGGTTCGTTGGCAAGTGGTTCACCCTCTTTGCTGCTCACTCTGAACAGATGCAAGCCACGTCGGGAGCTAACACACTCATTCCGTTCCATTTCCCGGTGGCAACGTTTGCGTACTTCCAGTTCGTGTTCGCTGCGATCACCCCGCTGCTGTTTCTCGGTGGACTCATTGGCCGCATGAAGTTCAAGGCGTGGCTATTGATTGTGCCGCTGTGGATCACCTTCGTCTACTGCATCAACGCCGCGTTGCTGTGGGGTGGTGGATTCTTTGCCCAAAAAGGTGCCGTGGACTACTCCGGTGGATACGTCATTCACCTCTCGGCCGGTGTCGCGAGCTTTGTGGGTGCGATCATTCTCGGGCCTCGCCTAAAGCGCGACCGCACGACAGTTCCCTCCAACATGATGTTCGTCGCCGCGGGCGCCGGACTTCTGTGGATGGGCTGGAACGGATTCAACGGTGGAGACCCCTTCTACGCGGGAGCCGATGCGGCGTCTGCGGTACTCAACACCAACGTCGCCACCGCTGTTGGTGTTCTGACCTGGGTGCTCATGGACATGTTCTTCTCCAAGCAGAAGAAGCCCACGTTCCTCGGTGCGATCAACGGAATGATCTGCGGTCTCGTCGCAATCACCCCGTCGGCCGGATGGGTCGACGGATTCGGCGCGATCTGCGTGGGACTCATTGCGAGCTCGATTGTCTGGGTGGCGTGGAACTACGTCAGCAAGTTGCCGCCCTTTAACAAGGTCGATGACGCGCTGGGCGTGGTCTACACCCACGGATTCGCCGGACTCGTCGGCGGTCTGCTGGTGGGATTCTTGGCGGACCCGAGCATGATTGAGTACGGATCCTCCGGCGTTCACAGTTACGTGGGCAACCTGCGCTTTTCGGTGAGCGGGCTGTTCTACGGAGGCAGTTGGCACCAAGAGTGGGAGCAGTTCCTCGCCGCGTTGTGGATCATTGGCTTCACGGCCGTTGGCACCGCGGTGGTGTTCTACCTCGTTAAGTTCCTGCTGCGTGGTCTGCGCGAACCAGATTCAGTCCTCGAGGTCGGTGACCTCGCCATGCACGACGAGGAGGCGTTCCCGGCAGTGACCTTTGCCGAGCGCGTCAACTCCCTGTCGCGCTAAGAACGTCCCAGTAAAGGAAAGAAGAACGATGAAATTAGTAGTCGCAATTGTGAAGCCCTTCAAGCTGGACGACGTCAAAGAGCGTCTGAAGACCTTGGGCGTAAATGGCATGACCGTCACGGAAGCCCAAGGCTTCGGTCGTCAACGCGGTCACACCGAGGTGTACCGCGGAGCAGAGTACGAGGTGGACTTCGTGCCGAAGTTGAAGGTCGAAGTTCTCATCGACGACGCTCAGGTCGACGATGTCGTCAACGCCATTGTCGCCTCTGCTCAAACCGGCAAGATCGGTGACGGCAAGGTGTGGGTGCTGAGCGTAGAAACTGCGGTGCGCGTGCGTACCGACGAACGCGGAACCGACGCGCTTTAGGAACGAAACTCGCTAGCCCGCTTGGCGGCCGACCGCTTCGGCGGCGGCCGCCGCGGCTGCGGGGTCGCCCAAGTACTCGCCGCTCACCACGCGCAGTGACTCGTCTAAGCGGTACCTAAAAGCGATGCCCGTTGGAATTTCCAGTTCGGTGATGTCTTTGGGGGTAATACCTTCGATCATCATGCGCAGTGCGCGTAGTGAGTTGCCGTGAGCCGCAACGAGGACGGCACCACCGTTTTCGCTGACCCGACGAAGGTCCGGAACCAGAACGTCGTTGAAGTAGGGCGTCGTTCTCGCCACAACATCCTTTAGGCACTCCGTCGAGGGAATGAGCGCGGGATCGAGGTCGCGGTAACGAGGATCGTTGTTGCTAC
>JANXTQ010000275.1 GCA_025352305.1 Actinomycetes bacterium | reverse complement strand
GGCTTCGCGTACGTGCATCAGCGTGGCTCGATCAAACTAAACAATCGGACACTCGCAGCGATGCCAGCGGGCTATCGCGCTCGAATCGCCACCCGCGACGATCTAGCAGTGGCGCTGGAACTGGACGCCATTATGGACGATGAACAGCGAGCGTCTCCCAGTTTTCTCGTAACTCACAGTGACGCGCGTGCTGAGTGGAGCGAAACGTTGGACGACCCCCAGACCGTGCATCTCATTGTCGAGTGTGCCGGAGAGCCGGTGGCGCAGTGCGTGTGGTTTCCACTCGATGCACGCGTGGGAACATTTGATCGAACGGTGCACTTAAGCGCCGTTACCGTGCGTGGCGAGCACCGCCGACACGGTGTCGCGCGCGCCATGGTGGATCAGATTCTCGAGCTTGCTTATCGCGAAGGCTACGACTACGCCGAAACCAATTGGCGCGTGAGCAATCGTCGCGCCGCGCACTACTGGGCCTCTTTTGGTTTTACTGCGACCTACACTCGCCTTCAGCGAACTATTGGCCTTGGCTAGGCGGGAAGATTCGCCTCAATGGCGCCCGTAACCGCAGGATCAAGTGGCTCGACCAACGGTGCGAATCGCGCCACGATGTCACCACTGGGATTCAAAAGAAACTTCTCGAAGTTCCATCGAATATCTCCGACGTGACCTTCGGCGTCAGCGACCTGGGTAAGTTCGTTGTAGATCGCGTGACGACCGTCGCCATTTACGTCGACCTTTTCGGTCATGGGAAATGACACGCCATAGGTGGTCGAACAGAACTCTTTGATCTCCTCGGAGGTGCCGGGCTCTTGTCCGCCGAACTGGTTGCACGGGACGCCGAGAACGGTAAATCCCTTGTCGCCGTACAGCGTCTGGAGTTTTTCAAGACCCTCGTACTGCGGGGTGAGTCCGCACTTCGAGGCGACGTTTACGAGCAGGACCGCCTTGCCGGCGTACGCGCCCAGAGTGGTCGGATCGCCATTAAGCGTGTTGATTTCAAGAGGGTGAAGTGACATAAGGCGAACCCTACCGGCTCACACGCCTCTCAGCGCCGCCGTAGGCTGCACGCGTGAGAGCGGTGGTCATTGCGAACGGCGAACTCAGTGTGCAAAACCGCCAGGACCCCGTTCCCGGTCCTGGCGACGTGGTCGTAGCCGTGCGTTCCGCCGGACTTAATGCGGCCGATCTTTTGCAACTACGAGGCTTTTATCCCGCGCCGCCGGGCTGGCCCGCGGACATTCCCGGCATGGAACTCGCCGGCGAGGTGCGCGTGCTCGGTGACGGTGTCAAGGGTCTGATGATTGGCCAGCGGGTGTGCGCCATTGTGGGCGGCGGCGCGCAAGCAACACACTGCGTGGTTCCCGCCGAGCACCTGCTGAGCGTGCCTGGCGGTATTGAGATCACGAGTGCCGGTGGCTTCGCCGAGGGCTTTACCACCGCCTACGACGCGCTGATCACCCAGGGCCGCCTGGAATCAGGCCAGCGAGTGTTGATTTCTGGTGCCGCGGGTGGGGTGGGCTGTTGCGCCGTGCAGATTGCTCACGCGTGGGGTGCCCACGTCATCGCGGTCACCCGCGACGATCGCCACCACGCACGGTTACGACTCATGGGTGCTCACCAAACCGTGACCGTTGAAGAGGTTGACCAGCTCGAGCCCGTTGACGTGGTTCTCGAACTCGTCGGCGCTGCACATTTCGAGCACGCCCAACGCGTTCTTGCGCGCGCAGCGCGCGTCGTCATTATCGGCGTTGGTGGCGGTTCGAGGGTGGAACTGGATCTTCTCAAACTGATGAGTTCTCGAGTCACGCTCAGTGGATCTACGTTGCGTTCACGTTCGCGCGAGGAGAAAGCGGCCATTGCGCGGCTCGTCGAAACCGCTCTCATGCCCCTGTGGGCTAGCAGCGCTCTTCACGTGCCAGTCGCCATGAGCTTTCCGCTCGATCGCGTCCAAGAGGCCTATGACGCATTTGGCGAATCGGGAAAGTTCGGCAAGATCATTCTCAGCACCAATTAGCGATCAACTAAATGCAGTGAACGTTAAGTTGCACCAAGTGAGTGCGGCACCAACACCAATTCCCTTGCCGCACCCGTCACGTCTTGATCCAAAGCGCGCTGACTACGCCGAGATCATTGAGGCTCACGAACGTGCCGTACGCGAACATCGTGCGAGTTATCTCGATCCCCGAAGCTCGCTGAGCGTGTTGACCGTCTCGACACTGCAAGAGCGCGGCACCTGCTGTGACAGCGGATGTCGCCACTGTCCGTACCTCAAGAACTAGTGACCAGCGGCCACGGCGTCGTTTTGACCGAGATGGTGACGGTCGACGTTGACGAAGAAGTAAAAGATAAACGAACCCGCTAGTAAGCAGAGTGCACCGAGTCTGAACGCCTGATCAAAACCGTGTACCTGCGCTGCAGCGATGACCTGCGCGGTGGGCCGGGCGTGGTGAAGCAGTGCCCATGAAGCTCCAAACGATGTACCGGCAGAAACCGCCACCGTGTTTTGAATGGCCGTACCGAAGGATCCACCGACCTGCTGCGTTGTCGTTAGTACCGCAGATGCGGCCCCGGTGTCACGCG
>JANXTQ010000252.1 GCA_025352305.1 Actinomycetes bacterium | reverse complement strand
GCGGATTTCTCTGCACTGCTGCATCTTAGATAGTGATTCGGGCCAAATTGGTTCTTCCACCGCAGGTCGAGGATAGCTTTCGTCAATACCGTCCATTTGAAACTTCACAAGCGGTGGTGAGGTTCTACCCACACCACCGCTTGCAATATTGATCAAAACTTTTTCAATGTCGACGACACCGAAGACGACCTACATCGGCATGGCCTCAAAGATCTCTATGGATCCACCCGTGCTGAGCACGGGACACTTTGAGACGAGCGACGCCGCTGCGTCAAGTGACTCGGACTCCACAATCGTGTAACCCGTGAGCTGAGTCGTCGTCTCGCCCGTCGTGCCCCCAGAAGAAACGGCGATTGAGCCGCCGAAGGGATTGCCACCGTCCAGAATTGATGGACCAATCGACTCGAACCAACCCATCCACTTCTGCATCACTGCCTCTTGCTCTTCGGGAGTTTCGGCCATGACGCCACCTCGATACACCAGTACGAATTTGCTCACGTGCTTCCTCTACTTTCTCATTGGGACTCGGCCCACGTTAGGCTTTTCTTACGAAAGAAAATGCTAACATAGCGTCTATCAATACGTTGCTGAAAACATTGGGTGAGCCCAAACGGTGCGAAATTATCCGATTGGTGTGGTCGCAGGAACTCTCGGCGAGCGAAATCTCGTCGCACTTTCCGAGTGTGACTCGATCGGCCATCTCGCAACACCTCGGAGTACTTCGCCGCAGCGGACTGGTCTGCGAACGCCGAGAAGGCACGCGGCGCATGTACTCGGTGGACCGTCACGAGATTGCAAAAATGCGCCAGTTTCTGGATTCGTTTTGGACCAACGGTCTAGAAAAATTGCGCGACCTCGCAGAAGCCGACGAACAACAAGCCCAGGAGAAAATGTGAGCATCGATCTGATCAAAGAAATCACAATTCAGGCATCACCGGCGACGATCTTTCCGTATTTGGTCGACCCGGCGCAGCTAATTCGTTGGATGGGTACCGAAGCAAAATTGGTTCCTGAGCCGCACGGCGAATACCGCGTGTTGTGCGGAGGAGAAAATCCTGCGGCGGGTGAATTCATTGAAGTCGTGCCGAACGAAAGAGTGATTTTCAGTTTTGGCTGGGACGTTCCTAATCATCCCATCCCTGCGGGATCATCTGAGGTGGTGATCACGTTGACACCGAGCGGCGACTCCACTGTGTTGCGTTTAACTCACCGCGGACTGCCCGAAAACGCCAATACCGATCACGACAAGGGCTGGTCCTATTACCTGGACCGACTCGAGAAGGTGCTGCGGGGGACTGATCCCGGTCCCGACTTACCAAATCTTTGAAAGTAACAACTAGCCGAATCGAAAGTTGAGAATGCCGTTATGAAATCACCAGACATTTGGAAATTGATTCACGCCGAACGCGTTGAGTTCGCCAACACGCTTGATTCGTTGAGCGAGTCACAATGGAGCACGCCTTCGTGGTGCGAAGGTTGGACAGTTCTGCAGGTCGTGGGCCACGTGATCTCGGCCGCGGAACAGACCACACTCAATTTTTACAAAGAACTTGCTGCCGCTCGATTTAGCTTTGACCGCTTCGCAGCGACGGGCGCCGGAAAAAATGCCGCGGCCGGCCCTCACGAGTTAATCCGTCGACTCCGTGAACGAACAACCACGACCAATCACCCACCGGCCCCAGTCATGGCCATGCTGGGAGAGATTGTCGTACACGGTGCCGATGTTCGTCGTCCACTGGGACTGAGTCACGCGACTTCGGAATCGGCGCTGATCGCCGTTGCTGACAACTGGAAAAAGACCAACCTTTTAATCGGATCGAAGCGGCGCATAAACGGCTTGACACTTCGTGCCACGGACGCGTCATGGTCCCACGGCAATGGCCCTGAAGTGGCCGGTCCTTTGCAATCGCTGGTGTTGGCGATGACCGGTCGTAAAGGTGCACTCGTGGATTTGAATGGTGACGGAGTTGCGATTCTGCAAAGTCGACCGTAATAGTTCGCTACCGTGACAATGTGAGCGTTACGAAGGTGCCCGGTGGGGCCGTGCACGCACTGCCCAAGGATCTACGTAGCGAACTCGTCACGAATCCCAATGCGCTTAGCGCGTGGCTCGACATCACTCCCCTTGCTCGCAACGAATTCATCTGCTGGGTTGAAGACGCCAAGCAAGCACCAACACGAGCTCGACGAATCCGTCGCACGAGAGAAGAACTGGAAGACGGTATGAGGCGCCCGTGCTGCTGGCCGGGATGTCAGCACCGTGAACGAAACGGTAAGTAATTCATAATTAGTTCGGTGCGGGCCAGATTGGCGGCCCGAGTTATCCGGCACAAGTATTTAGCTGCGGGTCGTATCAAAAGTACGAATCTAAATGATTGGGCCATTTGTGACATTGTGCGCTCCACGCGTCTCACCGGCCAAGGAGTCGAACATTGAGTTGTCGGATTGAATCCCTCTGTTTTGACTCCATTGATCCGACTCGGTTAGCGGAATTCTGGGCCGAAATCTTGGGCCTGAAGATCGACGATGCGTCCGACTACGGCGTCACACTGTTGGCAAATTCGACCACCGGTTTCAACATCGATTTTTTCCCCACGGATTCGATTAAAAGTGTTCCTAACCACATGCACTTCGATCTCACTAGCAACTCGCCTGACGACCAAAAGGCAACCGTCGCGAAATGTCTCAGTCTGGGCGCTCGACACACTGACATCGGTCAAAGCGCTGACGTGAAGCACGTCGTGCTCGCGGACCCAGAAGGCAACGAGTTTTGCGTTATTGAGCCAGGCAACAACTTTCTTTCCGACTGTGGGTTCGTTGGAGCAGTGTCGTGCGAAGGATCCCAGGAAACGGGTTTTTTCTGGAGCAAGGCACTGAACTGGCCGTTGGTGTGGGACCAAAACCAAGAGACGGCCGTTCGTTCGCCG
>JANXTQ010000244.1 GCA_025352305.1 Actinomycetes bacterium | reverse complement strand
GCGCAGCGAGACGAGCATCTGGGAACGGTTGAGCCGGATCGCGACGAGTGGGAGTTGAAATTATTTCACGCCGCCCGTGCCCGGGGAATTCCAATCCTCGGCATATGTCGAGGCGCTCAACTGACGAACGTCGCACTCGGTGGCACGCTTCATCAGCACGTCGAGGTCGAGGACGGTAGCGGACATCCCATGTGGGACGCCGATGTTCGCCAAAGCGCTCATGACGTCATCGTGAAACAAGGAACCCTGCTTGCGGGCGTGGTCGCGTCGACGATTGGTGTGAACTCACTGCACCACCAGACAATCGATCGTTTGGGGGAGGGACTCGTAGCGTCCGCACACGCCCCGGACGGCGTTATTGAGGCGGTTGAACTACCCGGCGAGCCGATCCTCGCTGTTCAGTGGCACCCCGAGCTTCTCGGTGGACCCGATCCGACATTTAAATGGATTGTGTCTGCCGCGAACGAGTACCGCTCAACGCTCACGGCCTAAATCTTCGCCGCCGCTTCGCCGAGCAGCATTCCCGCAACGCACAACAGCGGTGTTGCGCCGAGCAGGATGCCTGCTCGCATGCGAGCGCCCCGTTGCCAGTCGAGGTACGGAAACGCTAGTGCGGAAGAAAAAGTAGTGAATCCACCGCAGAAGCCGGTCAACAGAATCGCTTCACCGTGACGTGCAAAGTCTTCCTGGTGAGCCAGACTCCACGTGGAATGCGTCGCTACATAAATGACGTAGCCCACGACGGCGGTGCCCAGGGCGTTGACGCCCATCGTGGCAAAGGCGCGGTAGTTCTCGTTCCTGCGAGCAGTAACGCTTTCGATTAACCACCGAACGACGCAACCTGCTGCTCCGGCAATCACTATCCATAGAGTCGTCACCGTCGGGCCACGCGAGTTCCCAGCACAGCTGCCGCGATCCCGAAAAGCAGTGCAATGGTTACCAACAAAATTGCGTCAGCTAATGAGTTCGATCGAACAGTTGCTGCATCGCGGATTAATCCGGAGTATGAAGTGAGCCCACCCAATAGGCCGGTAATCGCAAAAAGGCGCCAGGGGTCGTTAGGGGACCTCGCGCGAAGTCGCCCACTCAACAGCCACGCTGCCGCGAAGACCCCGAAGGTGTTGATCGCCAGCAATCCCAACGGAATATGAAGTACCGAGGTAACGACGTGACTCGATTCAGTGCTGACTCGACCAAAAGAGGTGTCGGTGTGATCCAAAATTAAGACGCGACATAATGTGCCGAGGGCACCTCCGCAGGCCACAGCCACTAAGGATCGAACGGGACTGCGATCGGCGTTGGTGACGCGGCTACTACTCGACGACATTCAAATCGATTCTTCTCGAAACTGGACTACGGCGAGTGAATGTGTTTCAACGTAAATCGGACGGGTGACGTCTCGATCAACAAAGATGATGAAGGAATTCAAGAAGTGAATTGCGCCCCGCACGCTGAGCAGAATGCAGTGCCGCTACTCGTCGCCGGTGTTCCGCATTTCAAACATAAACGATTGTGAATTCCCGTGGATGCGTGCGTCGCGCCAACTGACTGCGCCGTTTTTACTTTCCCCCGAATCGAGGCAAAGTAAACAATTGCAATCACGAAACCAACGGGCGTGAGGAAAATAGTGAATCCAGCAATCAGAGCTATCCACAGAATCTTGTTCTGGCCCGAATCACTCCAGGCATAGTCGGGTCGCGTCGCGGCGTCGGCCACGGCCCAAATGGGCAGGCCAAGACAGATGAACAATGCCAGAATTATAAAAATGATGAAAAAATCTGGACCCGCAAGATTCCCGAACATCAATGCCTTTCTGACAAAACGATCGTAGTTCTCCTGTCGCATCAGAACGGTACCTCAGTAGTGGAACACCATTGCTGAGCGTGATCCAATTTGTACAACGATGATGGCAAACCACTGCTGCCGTTAGGTCAGAAGTTGCTACAACTTCAAGAGAAGCGGACACAGTCTCTACGTTCGAGTACTGATCGTCAGTGGCCCTCTGAGTATCGTGGACTCGATGTCACTTCGCCGCCAGCACCTTCCCGGACTCGACGGACTTCGCGCTCTAGCAGTATTGGCAGTTTTGGCTTACCACTTAGGTTTCAGTTGGGCCCGAGGAGGTTTTCTTGGCGTTGATCTCTTTTTTGTTCTCTCCGGATTCCTCATTACTTCGCTGCTACTCGACGAGAGCGTAGAAACAGGAAGCATCGCGCTTCTTGAATTCTGGCGTCGCCGTGCCCGGCGTTTGCTGCCTGCGCTGTTTTTGATGGTGGCCGTCGTTGTCGCGTGGCCCTGGATCGCGAGTGAATTGGGACTCGCGAGCGCAGTAGCTAACGTCGACGTCGGCCAACTGCGAGGCTACGGCTTTTCGAGCCTTTTTTACTACGCCAACTGGTTCGCCGTGTCCGCGGGTCATTCATACTTCGCAGGATTCTCCGCGCAGTCGCCACTCGTTCATACGTGGTCACTCGCTATTGAAGAACAGTTCTATTTGCTGTGGCCACTCTTGACTTATTGGCTCGTTCGTGGTGGGGCAGAGCGGCGTCGAAAGTTGGGCGTCGCGACGTCGGTAATCATTGCCCTCGCATCGAGTCTGGCGATGGCCGTCATATTTGATCCTCACTCGCCGAGTTCCATCAATTTTGTCTACAACGCTTCGTTCACGAGACTTTTTGACTTGGCGGTAGGAGCGGCCCTGGCTTGGTGGGTTCTTAGTCGACCTGCCCAAATATCTCAGCGCCGCTGGAGCGATCCGCTCGGAGCCGCTGCGCTGGTCGCGCTGGGATTGGCGTTTATTTTTGCCGGCAGCTCGAGCACCGTTCCCGGAAACTCGGTGCCAACGAATTTCATGTTTGAAGGTGGCTTTCTGCTCTGTGCAGTGGCCGTCGGTTTTTTGATCTTCTCAGTGCGCGTTGAAGGTTCTCTTCTGGCGAGGACCTTTTCGTGGCGTCCCCTTCGCGCGATTGGTCAGGTGAGCTACGGCCTATACCTTTGGCACTGGCCGGTGATTACGTATGTCACTACCGCCTCATCGGGTCTCGCGGGAAAGAAGCTTCTCGCCCTTCGAATGGTGCTGATCGCCGTCGCGACGATTGCCAGCTACTTCCTCATCGAAATGCCGATTCGACGACGACGCTGGAATCTCACTGTTCGACGCTCAACAGCGATTGTGGGGACGATTCTGCCCATTGCACTCGTCATCATTTTGACCACGTCGTCCATCTTCCCGGTT
>JANXTQ010000296.1 GCA_025352305.1 Actinomycetes bacterium | reverse complement strand
GACTTCAGTTGATCGCCCACTAGTAGATGCCCGGTTGCGGGACCCTGTTTCACCTTGACGACGAGGACACCGCCGCCTTGGTAGGTTTCGCCTTTTATGCGCAGGGCGCCGTGACAGCCCCCGTTTTGCGCGATGACCGTTGCGACGGTGGCAATGTACTGAGCGGAGAACCATTGGTTGTTGGCCGATAACAGCGCCACGACGCTGCCGGAATCATTTACCGCCAGGGCGTCAGCCCATCCGTGAAGATCGGGCGCACTCGGCGTGGCGCGGTAGCTAACAATTCCGTCTCGCGACTCAATGATGGGGTCGCCGAGCGTGGTGAGGGTCCAGGCAATCTTTGGTTTTGCCGTTCGCTCCGTAAAGAAGGGGGCAATGGCGAGCACAGTGGACGACGACGGAAGAATGTCCGTGTGAGCAATGGGCAGGCTTACGCCTAGACGCACCAGGGTAAATCCGAGTGCCTTGTCGCGGCTCACGTAACTCACCGCAAAGCGTGAGTGGAACTGAGACGAGCCCGTAATAGAGGCCGTCGACGGAATGGGTTCGGTCGTCACAGCGAGATTTCCGGGCGCAATGACCATTGCGGCCGTAGCGCCGACGTGACCAAAGTCGGTAAAAACCAACTCCACGCTGGCTCGAGCGGCGCGCTGGGCGTAGGCGGGGATTTGCCAAATGGGAGTGATGTGGCTGTGAAGTGCGGCCGTAGCCGGCGGGGTCGTCGTTCGAAGTGCCAACGACACCCCCGCCAAGGCAACAATGGCGGCGGCCGAAGCCAGGACGAGCGCTCCGCGCTGGCGCCTTACTTTGGTGGTGTCGTAGGTGGGAATGGAGTCAAAGTTGGGAAGTTCGCTCGGATGAACCCAACTGCGAACTTCGCGCTGGGGCAGGGCTGCGCGCTCGCGTCGTCCCCCCATTCGCCAACGCCGTCTCGGGCGATCGGCCGGAGTCGATTGGCCGCTATCCACAACGCATCAGGCTAGGGGTCGGGAGTTCGCCTCAGGGTGTCGCCCTATTGTTTGACGCCGTGGCCACCGATGTAGCACTCGACGTCGGAACCTCCTACACGCGCCTCGCCACGCAGGAACGAGGACTGCTGTTTTGTGAGCCCACGGTGGTGGCCATCGACACGAGAACCGGAGCGGTCGTCGAAGTGGGCCACGGTGCGCTGGATGCAGTCGTAATGAGCCCGAAACACGTGGTCGCCTTTAGGCCTCTAGCCAAAGGCGCCACCGTGGACTTTGACGTCGCGGCGCGTTTGTTTCGTTCGTTTTTTGACCGAGCAGGTTTTTCGAAACTCTCTCGCGTGCGCGTCATCATGAGCGTGCCGGCGCTGGCCACCTCCATTGAGCGTCGAGCGCTACGTCAAGCTGCGTTGCAGGCCGGTGCCGTCGAGGCCTCACTCATTGAAACGCCCATGGCGGGTGCGATTGGTCTCGGCATGCCCGTTGATGATCCCGTGGCCTCCGCGGTGGTCTCACTCGGAGCGGGTTCGTCCGAAGCCGCCATTATCTCTTTAGGGGGCATCGTCACCGGTCGCTCTCTTCGCGTCGGCGGTCACGACGTAGACAACGCCATCGCCACGATGCTGCGTCAGAACTACGGCGTCGTCGCCTCACCGCCCGTGATCGAGTCGCTTAAAAAGGATCTGGCCTCAGCGCTCCAACGCACCAATGGAGCTACGAGAATCATTGCGGCTCGCACCGTGGATCACGGTCGTCCCGTGAGCGTCGAAACTACGGCAACGGAAATCAATTCCTCAATTCGAGAGATTGTCAATTCAACGATCCGCATGGTTCAAGAGACACTCGCTGAGGCACCGCCGGATCTCGCTCAGGACGTCCTCACGCAAGGTCTGACCTTGATTGGCGCACACGGTCAACTAGGTGACTTGGCGGAACTACTCGGAATCGAAACAGGAGTGCACGTGCACGTGGCCGACGAACCGGACTTGGTCGTTATTCGCGGACTCGAGCGATGCCTGGCCAATATGTCATCTCTTCATGCGATGTTTAGAAACGCCGATCGCTAACTGTCGGTCGCTTCGTTAATTCCGAGTTGGTCGACCGCCGCGCGGACTTGCCAATCACGATCGGTGCTCGCGTTTAACAGCGCCGCGTCCACTCGAGGTCCCTCAAAGTTTGCGAGCGCTACGACGGCCCGACGACGAATAGGCGGTTTGTCGCTCATGGCCTCAATCACGGTGTCGAGTGCTCGTTCGTCGCCAATGGCTCCGAGCGCCGCCACGGCGCACTCTCGACACCGAGCGTCGTCGTGAGTGCGAGCAACGACGATGAGTTGGCTAACCGCTTCGCGACTCTCAATTTCGCCGAGCGCAAAGCACGCGGCGTCCACGACGAGTGCCTCACTGTCTCTCGTGGCCGCGATGAGCGCCGTGACGACGACGTGGTCCGTCATTTTCATGCGGGCGAGCAGGGTGGCGACTTCGTTTCGTACGTCGCTCGCGGAGTCGGCCATAGCGTTCGCCCACTGCTCGGCGCTGAGCCAGCCGTGTCGAGCCGCGGCTCTTAGAGCGAGCACTCGTGCGCGGGGATCGGCGTCGCCCATTGCACCGAGTACGAGCGGGCGTGTTTGGACGTCATCAATAAAGCTGGCTCTCACTAACTCGCGCCGACGAGCCTCCGGTAGCCTGTTCTCATCAGCGATCATCCGTCTATCTCAGCACCCGAACGCCGTGGGTACCTATTTGGCTTTGTGATTTTCGTATCTCTCGCGGTGCTTTTGGCCGTGGTTGTGTCCAACTTTGTCAAAGTTTCCTACTACTCAATAACGCCCGGACAGGCTGAATCAGTGGCACCGCTCGTCCAGGTGAAGGGTCTGGGTACTGACGCTCACCGTGATCGAATCATGTTGACCGACGTGTATCTGAACCCCCTCACCGCTTTTTCTTGGTTGACAACCCAGTTCGACTCTCACGCTCAGATAATTCCAGCGCAGGACCTGCTGAGTCCCGGTTCTACGGAACTCCAACTGCTTAATCAGGGCTATATCGACATGTCTAACTCGAAGAATTTTGCTCGGCTCTCGGCGCTGCGCGCACTCGGTTGGAAGGTGCCCGTAACGACGACCGGAGCGCTCGTTTACGACGTGGGAGCAAACACACCGGCCGCGAGGGCCGGACTGTCAATCGGCGACCGCATCGTTGCGGTCAACGGCGTCACAGTTTCTAGCGTGTGCGACTTGATTGGCTTGACGCACAGTGATCCCGTGGGAACGAAGATATCGCTGAAAGTGAATCCCGCCACTATTTCGGCGACGGGAACAATTTCTTACTCCAAGATCTCGACTAAAACGGTAACGACGACCCGGCCACCGGCCAACGAAGGACCCTCGTCCTGTGCGAATGTCACCACAGCTGCGAAATCTTTTATTGGAGTTCAGTTACAAGACGTCATCAGTTTTCCGCTGGCGCGCACAATTTCGATTGCAACGCCCAGCATCGGCGGCCCTTCAGCGGGCCTCGCCATGACGCTGGCGATTATGGATCGACTCAGCGCTGGCTCACTCACGGGTCACCGATCGATTGCCGCTACGGGCACCATTGACGCCTTTGGCAACGTGGGTGACGTGGGAGGAGTCGCGCAAAAGACCGTTGCCGTTGAAGATGCTGGAGCCACCATATTTATTGTTCCGAAGGGTGAAGTCAACGACGCACGCAGTATGGCCAACTCGTCACTGCGCATCATCGGGGTAACGACTCTGCGTCAAGTGTTGCGTGAACTACGTCGCCTCGGTGGTCAAGCACCCGTGCCGTACACGAAGCCTTATCTGCTCAGGGCCACAACGTAGGCTGGCCGAGATGGACGACCGACGGATTCTCTCCACCACGCGACACTCGTCGGCTGATATTGCGCGCGTCAACTTCGGCACAGTGCGCAAGGGCTTCGACCCCTCTGAAGTGCGCTCGTTTATTGACAACGTCGCTCGTGAGATGTCCTTGCTCGAAAGCCGAATGGCGGACTTGCAGCATCAGCTCGCCGAGGCTCAGCGACGTGCGGCCAATCCCGTTCTCGATGAAGCGACATTGGCGGCCGCTCTTGGATCGCAGAGTGCCGCAATCCTTCGTTCTGCGCACGAAGAAGCGGGCCGGGTAATCGCTGACGCTCAAGAACGAG
>JANXTQ010000233.1 GCA_025352305.1 Actinomycetes bacterium | reverse complement strand
CTAGCAGTAACACTTTTAGCGCGTTACGACCGTAGAGAACCGACTCGGTATAGCTCCTCGTATCGATCGACCACCGTGGCGAGTGAATGCTCCTGCAACAGTCGAGCGTTCAAGTCGTCATCGCGGGGTCGACTCGCAGAGTTCACGCTCCACTGTTCAATGACCGATGCCAGTTGGCCAATGGAGTGAACCATGCGCCCGTTTCGTCCCTCCACGACGAGGTCCTCGACGCTTTCGGTGAGCGTGACAACGCTCAGCGAGTGAGAGAGCGCTTCGAGTACCACGAGCGGCTGGCCTTCCCACCGTGACGGCAGGACAAAAAAATCACTCGCCGCGAGCCACGAAGAGGCGTCGCTGCGATAGGGCAGTATCCGAGCCAATGGGCGCGATGAATCCCAATTCGCCCGGTCGCGCAACTCGTCAAAGAGGGGTCCATCGCCGAAGCAAAGAACTTCGGGACTGTTGTCTCCCATTTGCTCTCGAACCAGGACCAACGCTTCAATGAATCGATCGTGCGCCTTTTGGCGTGAGTAACGCGCCGGATAGACAATTATCGCTACGTCGGACGTCACGTCAAACTCGCGACACAGTTCTGCTCGAGTGCGCGACGTAGGCGAAGCGATGAAGGCGTTGTCGATCACGTCACTGTCAACGCCGTAACGCCGGAGGAGTTCTTGTGGACCGCGTCCGCAACTAATAACCGCCACGCCGCTGAACTTGGCACTGCGTGCGGAGCGGGCCGCGTTGAGGGGATCGACCCCGTGACAGGTAACGAATCGACGGTGCGAAGGTACCGTTCTAAGTACGGGCGCCAGGCGCAGTCCGTGACCGTGCAGGACGTCGACGCTGCGCTGACGAGCAACGCGACGAAGGGCCACAACAAATGCAATGAGGTTGCGAGGCGAGAAGACGGGAAGCGCTACCACGTCGACTCCGTCGGGCGCCATCAGTGCACCTCCGCCTACGGCAATCGTCACGCGATGGCCCCGTTGGGCGAGTTCGCCAGCGACGCTCAGAACCTGAGCCTGCATGCCACCACGTCCGCCGTTGGCGAGCACGAACAGGATGCTCCACGGCTGTTCACGCACGTGCTCATCGTGGCACGTTTGAATAACTCCTCGGCGCCAGCGCCTAACCTTGGTCTTCGTGAGTAACCCGGACGGACGATTTACGGACTCGGGAATCGAGATCAAGCCGGTATACGGTGCCTCAGACCTCGCTGGCTTTAACGAGGCCACTCAGTTGGCCTCACCGGGTGAGTTTCCCTACACCCGAGGCGTGCACCCCACGATGTACCGCGGCCGACTGTGGACGATGCGTCAGTACGCGGGTTTTGGTACCGCGGAAGCAACTAATGAACGATTCAAATTCCTCCTCGGGGCGGGACAAACGGGCCTGAGTTGTGCCTTTGATCTGCCGACCCAGATGGGATACGACGCGGATCACGCGCGCGCGGAGGGCGAAGTCGGCAAAGTCGGCGTGGCGATCTCGTCGCTCGAAGATATGCGCCTGCTCCTCGCGGGACTACCGCTTGATGACGTCACGACGTCAATGACGATTAACGCCACCGCTTCGACTCTGCTGTTGATGTACCAGTTGGTGGCGGAAGAACAAGGCGTTCGGGGCGATCAGCTACGCGGCACTATTCAAAACGACATTTTAAAAGAGTACGTAGCGCGCGGCACCTACATCTATCCGCCGCGGCCGTCCATGCGACTGGTCGTTGACACCTTTGCCTACTGCGCCAAAGAGATGCCGAACTGGAACACCATCTCGATTTCGGGATATCACATTCGTGAAGCCGGGTCTACCGCGGTGCAAGAGATTGCGTTCACCTTGGCCAACGGAATTGCCTACGTCGAGGCCGCTATGGCCGCGGGACTTCGTCTCGATGACTTCGCCCCGCGACTGAGCTTCTTTTTTAATGCGCACAACAATCTCTTTGAAGAGGTGGCGAAGTACCGAGCAGCGCGTCGCCTGTGGGCTTCAATCATGAAGGACCGATTTGGTTCGACTGATCCACGATCCATGATGCTGCGCTTTCACACCCAAACGGGCGGTTCCACGCTGACCGCACAACAACCGCTCAACAACGTCGTTCGCGTCACGCTGCAGGCATTGGCGGCCGCCATGGGCGGAACGCAAAGTTTGCACACGAACGGCTTTGACGAAGCACTCGGACTTCCGACGGAGCACGCGGCGAAACTCGCACTGCGCACCCAACAGATTGTGGGTTACGAGTCCGGAGTCGCCGACACGTCAGACCCAATGGGCGGCTCGTACTTTGTGGAGGCTCTCACCGACGAGGTCGAAGCACGTGCTCGCGAGTACATTGCGACAATCGACGAGATGGGTGGAGCGGTTGCGGCAATTGAAGCGCGCTACATGCAGGACGAAATTGAATCCGCGGCGTACGAGTTTGCGCGTGCCGTTGATCGGGGTGACAAAGTAGTCGTCGGAGTTAATCGCTTCATTGACGACAACGCCAGCATTACCGACGTTTTTCCCGTCGACGTCAACCAACAGCGAGCGCAGACCGCACGGGTCGCGCAACTTAAGACTCGCCGAGATGACGCGGCTGTTCGCGCCGCACTGGACGATCTGGCCACCGCGGCGCGCGGATCAGCCAATGTGCTCTATCCCATGAAGCAGGCTCTGGCTCGTTTGGCCACCCTCGGAGAAGTCGCCGACGTCTTGCGTGGCGAGTTCGGCGTGTACCAGCCGAGCTAACTAGCTGCGCGCGATGGGTTCGAGAAAGTGCGTGACCCGCGGCGCTGTCGCGTAAAACGGGTGAGTCAGTTGTCGCCACTCTTCGTAGGCCGCCGACGGGCGAAAACCGTCCATGTGATCGGCCACGGTCTCCCACTTCACCACGAGTAAATACGTAGAGGAGTCTTCGTGTTGGCGTCGCACTGATGCTCCGTGACATCCCGCAGCGCCCTCAATAATGGCAAACGCCTTGCCCATAGCGATCTCGAAATCACTCTCTCGTCCCGGCGTTACCTCGAGCAGGGCGTGTTCAATGATCATCGTCGAGAGTCCGAGGTAAGACGAGTTCGAAGGGCGGCGTCCTGCGCGATGTGAACGCCCGTATGGGCGAGTGCGGTCGCTCCATCAATGATCGCAAGATCCGCAGATGGGGTAATGCACGCCGCCGTGAACTCCGGCTGGTGGTTAACGGCGCCGTGAGTGTCGATTCGCATCAATGGATGTATGGACGGGACGATCAAACTGACGTTGGCCATATCCGTTGAAATGGTGGGCAAGGGCGCTCCCTCATCGTCGAGGTCAAATCGACGACCGCGCTTTTCTGCCGCGAAACGGTAGTGACGAAGTATTTCTTGGTCCGAGACCATGTGCGAAAAGGGATGTCCAATCTCTTCAATCTGCACGCTGGCTCCCGTAGCCGAAGCTCCCGCCAGAAAACACGCGTCCACCCGCTGGCGTAGTGCGGCCAGGCGCGGCGCAGTGACACTTCGACACATAAATCGCGCCACCACTCGAGCAGGAATGATGTTGGCGGCCGAACCGCCCTCGGACACAATTCCGTGGACCTGGTCACCCGGCGCCAACTGCTGGCGAAGAAGTGAAATGGCGACGTTGGCGATAGTGAAGGCGTCGAGAGCATTGACGCCTTCCCAGGGCGCCGCCGACGCGTGGGCGGTTTTTCCCGTAAACGTCACATCGAAGTGGTCCACGGCCAAGCACGCCGCTTCGAGACGCTCATTTGGCCACGGATGAATCATCAAGGCGGCGTGAACGTTGGTGAAGTATCCCGCGTTGATGAGGTCAATCTTTCCCCCGCCGCCTTCTTCAGACGGGGTGCCGAGCAGCGTGACGGTGATGTCCAATTCGTCAGCAACGGCCGCCAGGCCAATGGCCGCACCGACCGACGTCGCCGCAATGATGTTGTGACCGCACGCGTGACCCACGTCGGGCAGCGCATCGAACTCGGCGCATAAGGCAATATTGAGCGAACCACTTCCGGCCGTCGCACAAAATGCGGTGTCGAGTCCGGCGGCGTTGGTTTCTACGGTGAAACCCGCGGACTCCACGACACGCGCGGTCGCCGCCGAGGAAATGTACTCCTGATATCCCATTTCGGGATTCGAGTGGATCGTTCGACTGAGAGCGAAGAGGCTGTTGCTAACCGCTTCAATCGCGGCCGCCGACTGGTCGAGCACACTCACTCAATCACCGCCACGATGTCGCCCGCACTGACTGAATCGCCCGGGGCGACCTTGATCTGGGTAATGACGCCCGCCTTGTCGGCGCCCACGCTATTTTCCATCTTCATTGCCTCCAAGATCACAATCGGATCACCCACTTGCACGCTCGAGCCCACCTCGACGACCACCTTGACAATCGTTCCCTGCATTGGAACAATCACAATTCCTGAGCCAGCGCCACCCGCATCGTGGCTCGCTCCCCGTCGCGATTTGGCTGAACTCTTCTTCGCCGGTGCACTGGCGCCGGACTCGGGTAGCCACAAGGCAATTGAGACGCGGCGCCCGTTTACTTCGGCGGTGACGTCTCGGCGAACGAGTTCCTCGCTCGCTGTCGACGCGGAACTTGCTGCACTAGCTGTTACGGCCGACAGGTCCAGTGTTTCTTCCACCCACTTGGTGGAGTGAACCCCGGTGGCAAAATCTTCGTGGGACAAAATCGCGACGTCGGCCGCCAGAGTGGTCGCCACGCCCTCAATAACCGTTTCTTCAATAGCTCGCAACATTCGTCGACGTGCGCGGTCTCGAGTGTCGGCCCACACCACCAGTTTCGCCACGAGATTGTCGTAGTACTGCGAGATCGTGTCTCCGGCCTGGTAGCCCGCATCTAAGCGAACACCGGGACCCGAGGGCTGATCAAAACGAGTGATCGTGCCCGGCGACGGCGTAAAACGCCCTCCCGTGGGATCCTCCGCATTGATGCGAACTTCAATGGCGTGGCCGCGTCGTTCAATCGACTCTTGGGTAAAGCCCAGTTTTTCGCCGGACGCCACGCGCAACTGCCACTCAACGAGGTCGAGGCCCGTGACTAATTCAGTAACGGGGTGTTCGACCTGAAGTCGTGTGTTCATTTCGAGAAAGTAGAACTCTCCGTCTTGAAAGAGAAACTCCACCGTGCCGGCGTTCACGTATCCGCAGGCTTCGGACACTTTGACGGCCGCTGCACCCATTGCTTGGCGAACGGAGTCAGGAAAGTTCGGCGCGGGGGACTCTTCAATCAGCTTTTGGTGCCGACGTTGAGCAGAGCAGTCGCGCTCTCCGAGCCACACGGTGTTGCCGTGAGTGTCGGCCATGATCTGCATTTCAATGTGCCGGGGCCACGTGAGGTAACGCTCGACGTAACACTCCGCACGTCCGAAGTAACTGAGCGCTTCACGCTGAGCGCTCTCTAATAGATCGGCGGCCTCGTCGGGCGAATGAACGACCTTCATTCCGCGTCCGCCACCGCCGAAGGCGGCCTTGATGGCGAGGGGCCATCCAACGTCATTGCCGAAATCAATAATTTCTTGCGGACCACTCAACGTCTCGCTGCGACCCGGCACGCCCATAACGCCGGCGGCTTCGGCGGCCAATCGGGACGAAATTTTGTCGCCCATGATTTCAATTGCTTCGGGAGGTGGACCGATAAAGGTCACGCCGCGAGACGTAATGGCTCGCGCAAAATCGGTGTTCTCACTAAAAAATCCGTAACCCGGATGCACGGCGTCGGCGCCGCTGCGTTCGATCGCGTCAAGAATCGCTTGCGTGTTGAGATAGCTCTCCGCGGCAGTACTTCCGCCCAGCGCGTACGCCTCGTCGGCGAGTCGAACGTGAAGGGCGTCACGATCAAGTTCGGAGTACACGGCCACGGTGCCGATACCCATTTCGCGACAGGTCCGGATGACACGAACGGCAATCTCGCCTCGGTTCGCAATCAGGACTTTCTTTAACACGTGTTCCTCCGTTGGTAACCGAACGTATTTTCTAGCACCGACGCTAAAACCCTAAGGTTTGTCGCGTGGAACCCATTCGCTGGCGCGTTGAAGAGTTCGCATCCATTGACTCTACGAATACGTGGCTGGCCGCCCGAGCCGCCGCCGGCGAGCCCGAGGGACTGGTCGCCCGCGCTGATTTTCAAACGGCGGGACGTGGACGGCTCGATCGACGGTGGGAGTCGCCGTCATCGAGTTCGCTGCTGAGTTCAATTCTGCTTCGCCCGAAAGTTCTTGACTCGGAGCGCTACCTCGTTTCGGTGGCGGTGTCCTTGGCCGCTCGCGCCGCCCTCGTTCGCCTGAGCGGGGTGCGACCAATGCTGAAGTGGCCCAATGACCTCGTGGTGGGCCACGCCAAGTTAGGTGGACTACTCGCAGAAGCGGTCAAGAGCCCCGACGTCGATCTCGCGGTCGTGGTGGGAATCGGCATCAATCTCACGTGGTCCGGACCAAACGGTGACGCATCAACGTGCATCAAAGACATCGCGGGCGTGACGTTGCAACCTCGAGCGGTGCTCGATTTACTCCTCGAAGAACTCGAAAATCGACTCGCGGCCCTCTATCAGTCGCGCGGTGACGAACTGCGCGACGAACTGCGTGGGGCACTGTCGACGCTCGGCCAACACGTGCACGTCGAAGGTCCAACTCAATCGATTGACGGTGTTGCACTCGACATTGACGAACGTGGGCGACTCCAAGTCCAAACGTCTCGCGAGGTGGTCTCCATCGATGTTGGTGACATCACTCACTTGCGCGTGGTGGAGGGACAGTCCCCGTGAGTGGCGCACTGCGCGTTCTCGTAACCGGCGCGACGGGTCAAGTTGGCGTGGACCTCGTCGACACGCTGCGAGCTGAGAGTGTGCCGGGATCGGACCCGACGTGGCAACCGGACTCACGAGAAATTTTCCCCGGCGAATTTGACGTGATCGCCCTCTCGCACCGCGACCTGGACGTCACGCGACGCGACGACGTGGCACGTGTTCTTAAAAATGTTCGTGCGGACGTGGTGGTGAATTTGGCGGCGTATACGCGAGTGGACGCCGCGGAAAATGACGCCGTGGCCTGCACGGAACTGAATGACACGTCCGTGGGAGTGCTCAGCGAACTGTGCGGCGAGGTCCAGTGCCATCTCATTACGGTCTCCACGGATTTTGTTTTTGATGGCAACAAGGGCGCGGCCTACGTCGAAGACGACGTCACGAATCCTCTGAATGTATACGGACTCACGAAGCGAGCGGGGGAGTTGGCCTGTGCCGCGAACGACACGGTCGTACGAACCTCGTGGGTACTCGGAGTACGCGGCAAAAATGTCGTTCACCTCATCGCTGATCGAGTGAGCCGCGGCGAATCAGTTCGCTTTGTGAGTGATCAGCGCGGCACCGCAACGTTCTCAGCAGATCTGGCCCGGGCACTGGTAAGCGTCATTCGAGATCAACCAGCGGGAATGTGGCACTTCGCTAACGGCGAGGACGTTACGTGGCTGGACATTGCACGCGCGGTGGCTCGACACGTTGTAGGCAACGATGAGCTTGTCCACTCGGTACTAACGAGCGACCTCGACCCCGTGCCGCTCGCCAAGCGTCCCGCACGCAGCGACCTCAGTACGCACAAATGGACGTCGAGTGGTTACGGGGCTCCTCGAGCGTGGAGTAACGGTCTTGCGCGGTTTTTGGACGCACGGTAAGTTAGACCCCTCATGGCCACCCCCGCCGACACCAACGGCGTAGCGCGCGAGCGAGTGCAGATCGCGGTCATTGGAGCGGGGTACGTGGGGATTCCCACCGCGGTTTTGCTCTCTCACTTTGGTCATCAAGTGGTGGTGGCGGAGCGCGATCACCATCGCCGAGAGACCTTGCAAGCCGGTCACTCGCCCATTATGGAAGAGGGTCTCGAGGAGATTCTCAGCCAGTGTCTCGCCAGCGGGCGTTTGACGTTTGTTGACGACGCCACGGTCGCCGTAGCGGGCTGTCAGGTCGTATTTCTCTGCGTGGCTACGCCCACGGGAGCTGAAGGTCGCGCGGACCTGACTCAGATTGATGCGGCGGTAGTTGAAATAGCTCCGTTTCTGGCGCCGGGAGCAGTTGTCGTTAATAAGTCAACCGTCCCGGTGGGAACTGCCGAACGAGTGCGGGATCTACTTAATCGTTCAGACATTGCCGTGGTGTCGAACCCGGAGTTTCTGCGTGAGGGCACGGCCGTACGCGACTCGTTTAA
>JANXTQ010000177.1 GCA_025352305.1 Actinomycetes bacterium | reverse complement strand
GGAACGAGCGCGCCGCGAGTGACGACGTACAGCTTCGACGACACCAGGACTAAGAACGCTTCGGGAAATAGAAGCAGACTCTTCAAACTGCGACTCATGAGATAGCAGAGCACCACGCGCGACAGAGCCGAAAATGCCACGATGAACCTGCGACCGTTCGATGATCGGTCAATGAGCGGCCCGAGCAGCGGCGAGACCACGGCGAAGGGCGCAATCGTCAACAGCAAGTAGGCGAGAACTTTGCCCTTTGCTTCCGTCGGGGTCACGGAAAAAAACAGGGACCCGGCGAGTGAGATGGTAACCATCGTGTCGCCCGCCATCATGGCGACGTGTACGAACGCCAGGCGGCCGAAGGCCGTTGATTGATCAAATAGGTCCCGCGTGGAGGCCCACGTCAACGACCACAGTCCATGACGGCGCACCACATTGAGAATACGTGGTGCTATCGAGACCATCTGTGCATCACGGCGCGATGTCCATTAGAACTTGCTCGTGAACGATTTTGCTACTCCCTTTGCAATCAATCTCGTCCTCGCTCTCGCGACCGCCGTCGTGTGGGTACTTATTGCCTTTGTCGTCGGTCGCCTACTCAAACGACACGCCGTTATTGACGTATTTTGGGGCGCGGGGTTTCTCGTGATCTATGTAGAAAGCCTCTGGTTCTCTGCGTGGCGCTCTCGCGACTGTCTGCATCCGTGGTTTGCTCAGACCTTTACTGCGGGCCACGCCCGCTGGCTCCTGGTCGTGATGCTCGCGCTGTGGAGTCTGCGACTGAGTGGTCACCTCGCAGTTCGCCAACGAGGGGGCCCAGAAGATCCTCGCTATCTGCACATCATGCGCGGCGCAAAGGGAAGGAACGAAACACTTTTCGCCCTAAGTCATATCTACTTACTGCAGGCCGTGCTCATGTGGTTTATTTCTATTCCGCTGCAGTACATTGCGTTTGCTCCACGATTTTCCGGTCCGTGGGTCGTGCTCGGTCTCGCCCTCATGTTGATTGGTCTCATCTTTGAAGCAACGGGCGACGAACAGCTACGACGCTTCGTAGCCAACGAGTCCAACCGTGGTGAGACCATGAATAAGGGACTGTGGCGTTATACGCGGCACCCAAATTACTTTGGCGACAGCGTGTTGTGGTGGGGAATCTTCGTCGTTGCGGCAGCCACTAGCTGGGGAGCACTGACGTTGCTATCGCCGCTACTGATGACTCGACTGTTGACCTCAATATCGGGTAAGCCGCTTCTCGAAAACAAACTGCGAAAGACCCGAGCCGGTTACGAGCAGTACGTCGCGACGACTAGCTCATTTTTCCCGTGGCCGCCTAAGCGGCCATAGTTTCTACCGCGACACGTACCCCGAGGCACCAACAGAGGAGAAGAGATGTTTGACGTCATTCCCCGAGCGCTCCATCGTGCTCAAGAGCAACTGCCTTTCGTCGACATTGGCGACGGCAGCCAGATGCAGGTTCTGCATATCGACATCGCTCGCGAACTGTGGGTCGTGCGCATGCGTTTTCAACCCGGCTACAGCGTGCCCACGCATCGACACAGTGGCGACGTCTACGCGTTTACCTTGTCGGGGTCGTGGCACTACCTTGAATACCCCGAGGTCAATCGCGCTGGCAGCTATCTCTACGAACCAGCCGGCTCAACGCATACGTTGAACGTTCCGGCGACGAACACGGAGATCACCGACGTCTTCTTCGCAGTTTTTGGCTACAACGAGAATCTCGACGCCGACGGAAACGTCACGTCGATCTGGGACGCCCAATTCATCAATGACGGTTACCGGATGTTGTGTGAGTTGCAGGGATACGGCGCTCCCGAAATCGTCGGCGTCGAGATTGTTTAGTGAAGTTCCATTCGTCAGACGAGGTCGGTAGCCTGCGAACGTGAGCGAGATCGAGGAAAACGCGCTCGTTGACGCTGATGACGCGGTGACGTCCCCCACTCCAGCTCTTCGTCGTCGTCGACGCGCGAGTTGGTATATCGAGTGGCTGGTAGTTATTTCCGCGACGTTGACGCTGTTTTTTGTTTCGCGTGCCTACGTCGCACAAACGTTTTATATCCCGAGCGCATCCATGGTTCCTACGCTAGAGACGGGGGATCGAATTGTGGTCTCCAAGTTGAGCGTGACATGGGGAACGATCCAGCGGGGCGACATCGTGGTCTTTCATTCACCCAAAAATGTGGCACTCGACTGTTCCAGCGCACCCGAAGCATTTTTGGTGAAGCGGGTTATTGGACTGCCGGGAGATCGTTTGCGTTCGCAGGGAAACAAAATATTCGTCAATGACCGACTCCTCAAGCAACCCTGGAAGCACGTCGAACCACTCGGCAAAATCATTGATCCCGTTACGGTGCCGGCTGATTCGTACTTCATGATGGGTGACAACCAATTCGACTCCTGTGACAGCCGATACTGGGGAACAGTTGCGCATTCCTTGATTATTGGTAAGGCGTACGTACGAATTTGGCCCTTTTCGCGGATCGGCTTTTTATAGATTTCCTGACTGGCCGAACTCTCGGGGGCTAGTTTCTCTTTCGTAGGACCTGAGGAGGGCAATGTCGCGCTGGATTCGTTCACTTTCCGTAGCGTCATTCGTGGGGTCGAGTGTATTGATTTCATTGAATGCCCACGCCGCCTCACCGCATCTTTTGAGTCTCAATTCACCCTCCGGTCTCGCCATTGACGGATCGACGCTTTGGATTGCCGAGCAGGGATCTGGTTCGATGGTCGCACTGAACGCCGCCACCGGCGCATACAAATTCACGGTTGGACCGTCCGTACTTAAAATTTCCAGTCCCGATGCTCTGATCGTTCACGCCCATCACGTCTACGTCAGTGGCGTTGGCGGCGCCGTTGGCTTCAACGGAGCTAACGGCGTAGAAGTACGCAGCGCTCCGTCGAAATCTTGTGCCAAGGCGAACACCAAATTGGCCAATTCACTGTCCGGACTCGTCGAGATGTGTTCCAACGGAACTCTCAATCTGTTTTCCTACACCACCCTCAAACTGATCCGATCAGCCACGCCGACCATGACGTCGATTACCCACGCCACGTCACTGCTCGTTGTTAAGTCCACTCTCTTCGTCACCAACAGCGCCGATGCGAAAACTCCCGACGAGATCGTCGAGTATTCGCTTCCCCATTTCACCAAGTTGAAAACACTCAGAAACGTTTCCCAACCCAAACTTGCGCTGAGTTCGCCAATGGGAATTGGCTTTGATGGCACCGACTTGTGGGTTACCAACTCAGCTAACGACACGCTCACCGAAATTTCGCTGGCCAAATTGCTTTTCGTCGCGGTAATTAGTGGGGATCACAGTTACAACTTGTGGGGTCCCCACGACGTGCTGGTGTCGATCGCAAATCCGGTTAACTCAATGCCGACGATCTTTGTCACCAATGTTGACGGACCCTCGTCATCCATGGTCACTCGTTTTACGTCGCCGGCAAATTCAAGTCCGGTTTTTGGCTGGACGATGTGTAATACCAACGACGCGTACACCTTCGATGACCCGTCGGGCATTGCGCTCTACTTCAACGTTTTGTGGGTCGTCAATCGCACCAACGGAGCGCTCGACCAAATGAATGCCACAACCGGCACACTCACCCACGTCTTTAACTAACTAGGTAGCTACTTCGACAATCATTTCAATTTCGACCGGAATGTCGTAGGGCAACTCAGCCATTCCGACTGCGGAGCGAGCGTGTTGGCCAATTTCGCGTCCAAAAATTTCCACGAGAAAGTTGGAACAGCCGTCAATCACTGCTGGTAACTCTACGAAACCCGGCGCACAGTTGACCATCCCGAGAACCTTGACGATGCGCACCACAAGGTCAAGGGATCCAATTTCTTCTCGAAGATTCGCGAGTAGACCGAGTGCCACCAACCGAGATGCGTCTTGCGCCTCATTGAGCAGTAGCGCCGCGCCCACTCGACCGGTGACCAAATGACCGTCGAGGCCGATCGGACCCATTCCCGACAGGAAAACAAGATTGCCGCTGCGCACGGCGGCGACGTAGTTGCCAACCGGCAAAAAGGGAGCGGGCAAGCTAACTCCCAGTTCAATCAATCTGGATTCTGCGCCCATGCCCATGCCCTTCGTTCAGATTGATGGTATTCGCCCGCCTCCTTAGTCCCGAGAGACGTCTTGCATCACTGTTGAACTGCGAATCGGAAAGTTCTCCTCAAGACCCTTAGACGACTGTGCGAGTTGATATTGAGCAGGTCGAGGATTCGCAATGAACTTTTCAACCCTTCGTGTGAGTATCCATTGCCTCGTCGCTTCATCTCCAGCGACGATCCTGGGCGATTGTTTTTATACGCCTGGCGTCCAGACGTTTGCAGCGTTTCTCGCCGAGATGCGCTCGACGTAGCACCGGTTGGGCAGAGAATCGGTCGCGCGGCGGGGGCTGTGTCGCCTTGTGGTCAAGATATGGGCCGATTTCGGGGGCGGTCGCGTTGACGACGATTTTGACTATCGAAGGAGCGGTACTATTCGGGGACTTCACGCACGCCAGACCCGACCAGAGAGCACCACGTTGCGCAAACGATCAGTGATACTTAGCCCCCTGCGACTCCTCGCGAGCGCCGGCATGTTTGGCGCCGCAGCTTTGATGTTGAGCGGTGCCACCGCTCTCGCCTCGTCGAGTTCTGCGCCGACTCTCGCTCAAATGTTGAGCGACGTCAGCCAATCCGTCACGATCACCAAGGCGCCAAATCCCAGCGCTACCCTGCCGCCGTTGACCTCGCTCAACCAAAATGATGCTTCGCTTACTCCTCAGCGCTACGGATGTTGGGCGAAGGACGGAACAACCTCGATTATTCCGTCAAACGCTATGAATTACTGCGCGTACGGCGATCTGAATGCCACGCGGATCTTGTTGTTAACGGGCGACTCACAGGCCGGCATGTGGTTGCCGTCCGTGGACGCGATGGGTTCTCGTCTTGGCTGGAAGGTTATCTTTCTCGCCATGCGCCAGTGTGGGCCCTGGAGCAGTCCGAACCCCCCATCGTTTGTGCTCTACAAGACGTTGACCGTTGCCGACTGCAATTCGCATAACGCCAACGTGGCCACGTGGGCGAGCGTTCATAAGGTGTCGGTTGTCCTATTCGCCGGCCGTTCGTATCCGACGGGGCGCAACATCGATCTCGCCCCCAAACTGTCAACTCTGGAAAAAGAGATGTCCGCTACTGCTGCGGCCTATTCGCCGAGCGGCGCGAAGCTCATCGTCATTGGACCAATTCCTCGCTACGACAGCGTGACCTCAACGTTTTTACCCGTGCAATGCCTCGACGGCGCCACGGGTTTCACTAAGTGTCAACTCTCACCGACCAAGTTGTTGCCCAAGGTGGAGATCGCTGCAGAAACCGTTGAGGTCAATGCCGGAAAGTTTCATTACGCCAAGATGTTCCCCCTGATGTGCACGGCGACAACCTGCACCACCGTGATCAAAGACGGGGCACAGACTCACTTGATTTTTTACGACGGGGCGCACATCAATCGCTTCTACGGAGTGTGGGCCAGCCAAGCGTTTCAAGAGATCGTCGCCAAGCTCCTGCCGGCTTAATGCCTTTGGGGTTTTAGGTGAACCAGATGTGGTGCAGTGTCGGCGTGAGGACGTAGCAAAACACCCAAGCCGTAGCGAGAAAGATGGCACCGACCAAAACCGAGATCCACG
>JANXTQ010000164.1 GCA_025352305.1 Actinomycetes bacterium | reverse complement strand
CGCTTCGCGAGTCAGGACGACTCGGCAACGAGAGTTCACGGTCACTGCTTCCTACGCCGTGACGAGCGCGCCGCCGCCAAGGTCGTCACGCAGCACGCGAGCAATTAACCCACCCAACTCTTCGGGGTCAGTTCCTTCTCCACGGTGACGAACAATCTGTGAGCCGTCGGCTGTCGCCATCATGGCTTGGACGCTGATGACCGGTCCCGTGACGTTCGCGTGAGCGCCCACTGGCAACGTGCAGCCCGCACCCAGTTCGCGTAAAAACGCTCGCTCGCATCGAACTGCGGTCATCGCGTCGGCGTCGCTCAGTGACGTGAGGATCGTTGTGAGTTCCTCGTCATTCTCTCGAACTTCGAGGGCGAGGGCACCCTGGCCTACTTGAGGAATGAACCATGACGGATCGAGGCGCTGAGCAACCCGGTCATTCCAGCCGAGGCGGTCGAGCGCGGCCGCAGCCGCGACAACCGCGTCGACGCCGTTTTGACCAACGGCGTTTAAACGGGTGGCCATATTTCCGCGCAGCGCCACAATGTTCAAATCCGGTCGGCGATCTAAGAGCAGTGCCCGTCGTCGCGGCGAACCGGTGGCGACCGTTGCGCCCGGTCCGAGACCTTCCAGTGAACGGCCGACCAAGACATCGGCGGGGTCGCGCCGCTCGGGAACACAAACGAGGGCTAGTCCCTCGGGACTTGCTGACGGTAGGTCCTTGGCCGAGTGAACCGCCACGTCCGCTTCGCCGTCTAACAGCGCCTGTTGAACTTCAATGGCGAAGACACCCTGTCCCCCCATGCTCGACAGATTCTGTTCACTATTGCGATCTCCCGTGGTCTCAACGCTGACCACTTCGCAGCGATGCCCGAGCAGTTCCAGGCGAGCTCTGACAATGTCAGCCTGAGCGAGTGCCAGCGGAGAACGGCGACTGGCGAGGCGAATGATCACAGATCGAAGAGGTTGCGCGTTGCCTCATAGAGCCGTTGTCCGCGATCGGTGCCGGCGGCTTCCTTCAGCGCCACGGTCGGCGTGTGCGCAATTTTGGCGATTAACGATCGAGTGAGCGACTGCATGAGTTCGCGCTGCTCGTCACTCAGCGAGAGCATTTCCGCGGATCGCCGTTCGATTTCGCTTATTCGCAGTTGTTCAAGTCGTTCGCGAAGTTCTCCGACAATCGCGGCCGCGCCGCGCGAACGTCGGTCCTCGTGAAACTTTTCGACCTCACTATCCACGATCGCTGACGCCGCGTCCATGGCTTCTTTTCGTTCAGCCATTGTCCGCGCGATGACGTCGCGCAAGTGGGAGATGTCGAGTCGGCGAATCGGCGCCAATTCGTCCACGTTGGAGTGAACAACTCGAGGCATTGCGAGATCGACGATGAGCAGTTCGTCGGTGCGCGACTCGATGTCACCTCGC
Organism: Actinomycetes bacterium; assembly: GCA_025352305.1. Classification (GTDB taxonomy): domain Bacteria; phylum Actinomycetota; class Acidimicrobiia; order Acidimicrobiales; family RAAP-2; genus RAAP-2. The sequence goes on along the minus strand of JANXTQ010000164.1, from coordinate 3,152 downwards.
GCCAGCAGCGAATGAGTGGTTTCAATGGCGGTGATGAGCAGTCTCGACGACGCGAGGACGGCGTCAAGCTGTTCGAGTGAACCAACGCGCACCCGATCGTCACCCACCTCGGCGGCGAGGGCAACGGCGCGTTCGTGGGTTCGATTGAGGATCCATATTGTTCCGACACGAGTTTTCGCGTCACGGAGACTCTTGACGATGCCGCTCGCGAGTTGACCGGCGCCGAGGACCACGACCTGCGCACCGTGCAACGAACTGCCCAACTCGATTTCGGCCATCTGCACCGTGGCGTGAGCGAAACTCGTCGTTCCGCGAGCAATCGCCGTTTCGTGACGTGCGCGACGACCCGCGGCGAGTGAGCGTCGAAAGAGCTCCGCGAGTTCGGGACCCACGGCGTGCTCCTCATCGGCGCGTTCCAACGCCCGGCGCAGTTGTCCGAGAACTTCGTGCTCCCCCGGCACCGCAGACCGCAGTCCCGCCGCGACCGAAAACAGGTGTGACGCGACGCCGCGATCAAAATGAATGGTGAGGTATTCGCCTAATTCGGCGGCGCTGACCCCGGTCGCGTGCGACAGGGTCTCGGTGATCTCTTCAATCGCCCCGTGAAAACGGTCGATCGAGGCGTACACCTCAGTTCGCAGGCAGGTTGAAACGAAGACGGCTTCGTCGATATTGGAGTTTGCGAGTAACGCTCCGAGAACCTTGCCCCAGCCCTCTTCGGGCACCGTGGCGCGCTCGAGCAGATCGAGCGGGGCGTGCTCGTGATCAATGCCCACTGACAGAAACGACATTTGACCTCCGAAACAACGATGTTACGCCGACAACGGCGGAACTGGACGCGAAATTCCGAGAGTGTGAATCACTCCGCCCCCGAGGGGTCCCGTCCCATTCGTTAGGTGGTACGCGAGAATCTGCAGTTCAATGGAAACGTCCACGTAGCGAACGGCCGTACCAATCGGTACTGAGACCACCTGAGGCGCGAAGTTCAAGATGGCGTGAATCCCGCTCGCCACCACCTTGTCGGTGACCACCTGGGCTTCCGATGCCGGAACACACAGCACCGCAATAGTCGCCGGTGCGAGTTCGCCGTTCACGTCGCTCACCGTGAGGTCGTTGATGGAAGTTCCAATCACGGCGCTGCTCGCGTCATACAGACCCACGAGCCGTGCGCCCGAGATTAAAAAGTTCTCCGAGTTGACCAGGGCGCGACCCAGGTTTCCGAGGCCAATCACGATCACGTCGTAAATGCGGTCGTGACCGAGGACCTCTTCAATCTGCTTGGCCAACACATCAACGTCGTAGCCCGCGCCCCTCGTGCCGAGTGGTCCGAGGTAGGACAGATCGCGACGCACCGTCGCGGGTGCAACGCCCGCCAAGCGTCCGAGTGTGGGTGAATCAATACGGTTGATTCCGCGACGGATCCAGGTGAGGACGATTCGTTGATAAATCGGTAGCCGCGCCACCGTGGGCTCCGGCAACATTCGAGCGCGGTGCAGTCCCGACACTTAACGGCCCAACTGACGACTGCGCTCTGACGCGGCGGCCACGGCTTCTAAGAATGCTGCGCGCACCGCGCGTGATTCGAGCATACGGATCCCCGCGGCGCTCGTTCCCCCCGGCGAGGTGACCTGGCTGCGTAACTCTTCGGGAGTTGAGGAACTTTGAGCGAGCAGGGCGCCCGATCCTTCGAAGGTCGCGATCACTAACTGACGGCTGACCTCGCGAGTGAGACCTTGGTGCACGCCGGCTTCAATCAGCGCTTCCACGACGAGGTAGAGGTACGCGGGCATCGAGCCCGACAGACCGGTCACCGTGTCGAGGTGCTTTTCCGCGAGGCGCACTACGAGACCGAGCGCACCCAGAACCTGCTCGGCCCAGTCGAGGTCCTCTTTTACAACGTGTGATCCGCCCGCAATGACACTCGCGCCCTTTCGCACGAGCACGGGGGTATTGGGCATTGCGCGAATGACCGCCACTTGACCTGGCATCACGGCCTCCAGTCGCGCACTCGAAAGTCCCGCAACGACCGAGAGCAACCGCTTCGTTCCGAGCGCTCCAATCACGCGCGCTGCGCCTTCGGCCTGATCGGGCTTAACGCACAGAACTACTCCGGTGTGCTCGTCAATGTGTTCGATTTCAAGAGCCGCGTGAATGGGTGTTCCCGGCAACGCCTTTTCGAGCTCACCACGCACCTCAGCGGTGTGTTCAATAACCGCGAGCGACGACGGGGCGCAAAATGACGCGTCACGCAGTCCGTGAGCGAGCGCGGCGCCAATTCGGCCTCCGCCGTAGATGATCAGCTCGTATGGCACGCGTTAACGCTACAACGCTCGTCGAATCACGAATTTCTGCGTCGACGTCGGTACATTGAACTGAGTCCCATCGACATCGCGGTCGGAAATATTTCGTCAACGTACTGCAGCGCGGCGCCGCACAACTCATCGACGCGCTCAGCGGTCAGTTCGCCGACCGGCACACGACCCACCAAATAAATTGCCGATTCTGGTCCGAGCGCCAGATGCAGCCCGTACAGATCCGCATTTTTCGCCAGCAGGAATCGGAAAACCTCTTCAATATTCTCTTCGGGAGCCGGCATGAGTTGGACCTCGACGTGAATGGTGCGCTGGCGCAGCGTGAGCCACAGAGTGATGAACTCTTTTTCCTCACCCGCCAGGCGTATTAGCCATCGAAACTGTCCGCGATCATCAAGTTGACCAGTGCTCTCGAGGGCCACCACCGTTCCGGCTTGTAGAGCGTCCTTGCTCCAGGCGCGCAGCAGATCTTCGACGCGATCGGCGTCAGGCTCAACGAGCGGCGTGGAGCTCACGGACAGGTAACGAGTTGTTCGCTCGCGAGACGTGCACTGAGCGCACTGACCTCGCTCGCCGCCGCTCGCCAGGTGTACTCGCGCGCGCGCAAAACCGCATTGGTGGACAGTGTTGTCGAGCGTTCGTCGTCGAGGACCCACTGAACAGCGTCGGCCCAAACATTTGGGGAGCGACTTTCGAGCAGGCGGCCGTTCATAGCGTCATCCACCAACGTCATCAAGCCCCCAACGCGACTCGCAATCACCGGTGTGCCACAGGCCGATGATTCGAGGGCCACGAGTCCGAAACTCTCGGCTCGAGACGGAACCAACGTGACGTCCGCCG
>JANXTQ010000163.1 GCA_025352305.1 Actinomycetes bacterium | reverse complement strand
GGACCATTAACGCCCTTGTCGATTGACGACGCCACGGGCTTCCAGCCCGCTACGACCAGTGGCACGTGCGTGTTGACGTAGTACGTCCAGTCAAACGTTGCTCCGTCAGTGACGGGATAGTAAATCGAGAGTCGGATCACTGCGTCAACCTACTCGCGAGTGGGACCGAGGACGGAGTTAATCCGCGCTCAGCGCTCCGTGCTCGGCTTCGTAACTCTTCAGCGTCTCCACGTGGCGCAGAACGTCGGCGTCGGCGCTCGCGGGAGCACGGTCCGTCTGAGAGAGGAAGGCCAACAGACCCAGTTGACGCAGCACTCCGTCCGCGGCGCGCTTGGCTTGAACCTCGTCGACCTTGGCCTGGCCCTTTTGCGCAGCGTCCTTAGCGACCGCGGCGGCGTTATTGGCCTGCTCTTTGACCTTGTCCATGAAACCCATTCGAGTTCTCCTCTGCATTGATGAGTGTTGAAATTAGATTATCTCCACTGACGACCGAATGTTGAAATCACCGCGGGGGCTTAGGGGACTTGACTGGCCTCGTCGTCCAACTCTCGCGTTCTGCCGTCGCGTTTATTCGCTCAACGTCGTCGGCGCTCATTCGCAGGCTGCGAACATGAGTCGACCACGAATTGACGCGTCCCGCTCGATTGCGGAAATCAAATCGCCGTGGGACTCCATCGGTGGAATTGGAACGAGCTCGTAAGGCGTCTTGAATTCCCGTTCCGACCGCCATGATTACTAAGAGGGCCAAAAAAGCCAGAATCCACCACATTGCGCTCCTTACGCGTTAACCGTACCTGCGCACGACCTCGGCTTAATCGTTTCGCAACGTAAAAGACGAGTAAATGCTTCCAATCGCGTTCCTCGGCTGATAACTTGAGCGCATCAGAGGCAGGGCGGAACCTCGCTACTGATGGGAGTTCGCCTTGCTTCGCGAACACGGATTTATTTTTGAGGATTCCGCATTACTGGGCCGAGAGCCCGTAACTGCGTACGGCGATGCAGCGCGCAACATGGTTTTTGGTAAGCGAGTTCTCGTTACCGGGGCCGGCGGATCGATTGGTTCTGAGCTCGTTCGCCAGTTACACGCTCTCTCGCCCGAAATGATCTACCTGCTTGATCACGACGAGTCCTCGATGCACGCGGTCCAACTGGAGCTATACGGCGACGGCCAGATGGCCCACGAGCGAACGATATTGGCCGATATTCGTGACCGTGATCGCCTCGTGCGACTCTTCGACGAAACGCGTCCTGACCTGATCTTTCATGCTGCGGCGCACAAGCACCTCTCAATTTTGGAGCGATACCCCTCCGAAGCGGTGCGCACCAACATCTTGGGCACCGACAACGTCGTTCGCGCTGCGCGAAACTGCGGTGCGGAGCGACTTACTTTTGTTTCGACCGATAAAGCAGCGAATCCCACGTCAGTTTTGGGCGCCTCCAAGCGCGTGGGCGAAGTACTCACTCACCGTGGCGCAAATAGATCACTGCGTACCGCGTCAGTCAGATTTGGCAATGTTCTCGGTAGCCGCGGCTCCTTCTTGCACACCCTGGCGCACCAGTTACAGCACAACTTGCCCGTAACCATCACTCACCCCGACGCCAGTCGGTACTTCATGTCAATTCCCGAAGCGGCCGCACTGGTGATTGAAGCCTCGGTGTCGGCGCATCGCGGGGAGACCTACGTCTTAGATATGGGCGAACCAGTCAAAGTCATGGAGCTGGTCGAACGCTTCGTCGCCATCAACCACTTGGCCTCTCCCGAAATTCTCATCACGGGAATGTCAGTGGGAGAGAAACTCTCCGAATCGCTGATTGACGAGCGTGAAGTGTGTCTCAACACCAAACATCCGCGCATCTGGCAGGTTCCTTCTACCGAGTCGCGCCAGTTAACCCTTAATCGTCTCGACGACCTCTACCGCTTGGCGATCATTGGCCACGAAGATGACGTACGCAGCGAGTTGTGGCACGCCGCGGAAGTTCCGTTCTCGTCCGATCTGGACTTCAGAATCGCCGCGTTGGTGCGATGAACACGGCGTCGTGGGCGCTGTTGCTTGCCCTGGTGGTCGTTCCTCTGCTCGCTGCGCTCGTTGACATCATCCCGGCTACGCGTGCTCGTGGTGGCGTGGTCTCACACCTACCCGCCGATCGGCGAAGTGAAAGTGACTTCACGATTCTCGTGCCCATCTACGGCCACATCAAATACTTGGAGAACGTCGAGTTCTTGCGCCCCTACGGGCCACGAGTTGTTTTGGTTACAACGACGGCGGAGTCCGCCGATTTCAATCGTGCCCTCGAATCAGTGGCGCTCGAGTGCGGTTTCAAGATTTTCCGCACTCACGTGCGGCGTCATCGGGCCAACGCTGCAGCTCGTCAGACCGCCGGGACCGTACGCGATCAGATCATTCGTGACGCGTCGGAATGTTTCGTGCGAAGCGAATACGTCGTCTGTCTCGACGCCGATACCGTCACCGAGCGACCCATTGGCGAGATGGTGGGAGCGCTGGTCGCCAACGACTTGGACTTCGCATCGGTTCGTCTGGTCCCGTCAAACACGGCGACGGTGCTCGGTCGCCTCCAGGGTCATGAGTACCGCATGGTGATGCGACTGCGGCGAATTCTTCCGTGGGTCTGTTCGGGGGCGTGTCACCTCGGGCGAAGCGATGCCCACCGGGCAATCATGCGGCGACACAGCCTGTTCTTTCAAGGTAACGACGTAGAACTGGGCCTGCTCGGAAATGAGATGGGTTTTCGCATTGGGCACCTCGCCTTCGATGTGCCTACGGCGGTACCCGACACGGTCCGTTCCTGGATCCGCCAGCGAATTGCGTGGTCCGGTGGCGAATTCCGGCTCTTCATCGCCAATCCCCAATTGGTTCGCCGACACCCGTTCTATTATTTCTACGGCGCCGTCGTGGTTATTTTGATGGTCCCGCTTCGGTGGTGGTGCCTTCGTCATCCCGGCCTCGACCTCGTGACCGTATTCGTCATCTACTGGACAATTCTGGTTCTCGTGAACTGGAAGAACCGAGATCGCACGTTGTGGATTTATCCCCTCTACGGACTGTTCATCAGCTTGTTCTTGGTGCCGATCGGAGTGCTGTCGTACTTCAAGATGGCCATTCCGGAAGGTAACTTCGGACGCATTCACCTTGCGGTGCACCGCGTGCGCCATCGCCGAGTCGAACCGGCGCCGCTGCGTTCAAACGCCACCTCGCCCACTTCCTAGTTTCATCTCGTCATGAACGACGAGGCGTAGGGTACGAAGAAACTACTGGGGGCTACGTGGAACAGCTGAATGGACGAATCGCCGTTGTCACCGGTGGTGCAACCGGAATGGGTCGCGAGTTAGTCATCGCCCTCGCGAGCGCGGGATGCAGTGTGGCGACGTGCGACCTCAACATGGACGAACTGAACGAAACGCG
>JANXTQ010000147.1 GCA_025352305.1 Actinomycetes bacterium | reverse complement strand
CGCTGCTGCAAGTGCCCGTTGAGTCAGTACTACGCGAGCAATATCACGACGGGTGAGATTTCGAAAGGTGCTGATCTGATGACGGAGTGGATAATTTGCTTCGTTCACGAATGCCTCGGAGATGTCACTCGCGATCTGGCGCACCGTGGACGCAAAGGCCGTTTGCAGCGAGCGATCCTGGCGCGGGAATAAGTAGTTGGCCTCGAACGATGTCGCCAGAGCGTTAATTCGATTCGTCGCCGTCGCGGCGACTTGGGCGCGACAACTCCCGGGAGCACAGACGGACTGCGCTGCGTTGAAGTTCGTCACTTCGCTCGAATACGAGCTAACGAGCCTGGACATCGCGTCCAGCAGTTGGCGCACGGACGGTGACGAATGGATCTGGTGCGAGAAGAGAATCTCGTGTCCGAACTTGAGAGCCGTAAACAGATCAGCAATAACTAGTTCATGAACGACGTGATATTGCTCCAGCGACGAGGTCGCCGATCCAATTCGACGTAAGTCGCCGACGACGAGCGCGACGGACGAGGCCAGATGAACTGCCGCGACCCGCGTGGAGAGCGGAAAGAGGTAGGTCGAACGAAACTCGTCAATGGAGGAGTTCAACCGATTCGCGTACAAGCGAGCAAAGGGCGCGCTACACGCCGGCGTCGCACAGTGCGAGTATCTCGAGGTGAAATTCGTTATTGACACGTCCATCGTGTTCAGTAGTCGCAAAGTGGCTTGATTTAGTACGAAGGTTGAATCCGGCCGTCGAACCTCAGTGGCCTTTTTGACAGCTACCAATGACAGTCCCAGCGTGCCCATCACCAAAGTAAGCGTGAGAAGTACGTGCGCCGCGCGACTGACGACCCAACTGCGCGGGGCCTGGTCCGTCATGAAGAACCTTCGTTGGAAGCATTTTCCTCTTCCGCGCCAGTGTCGCCATAAAGGCCAGCGAAGGGTTGATTGGGGCTGAGGAGCATTTGATAGGCCAACGTTCGCGCCCGGAATCGAACGAAGAGTGCCGTCAGTTCACTAAGCGGGGTAGGAATACTCTTCGTCAACAGACCCCAGATCAGCATCACTGCCCAGATAACGACCATGCCGGTGCCAAAAACGCTCAACACGATCATCGCCGGCAGCACGAGAACTGGACGAAATAGAACCGCAATTCGACTAAGGGGCACTTCGTTCGCGCTGACCGTGATGGGAACGTTCGTTGTTGATGTTCGACGTAACGGTGGTCGCCGCACGAGAAAGAACAAGAACGCTTCGAAGCGCGTATCGAAATTCACGAATGACAGAATGAATTTTCTGAGCGCCTGCGGTACTTTGCCGGTCGCCAACGCAGCGAACCAGGCGAACAGCACGGCGATCTGGGTGACCGCCGCAAAAATCAACAGTGCAATCGCGAAGGGAACTGCCAACGGTGCTCGCAGCAGAAAGGACAAACGGCTCTGACGAGGGGGTTGCGGGGGTAGTACGAGTCGCACGAGTGAGTCCGCGGGCAACTCAGTTAATTCGGGCATGTTCGCTGACGTACTCAACTATTCCTCCGTGCCCGACGGGCTGAACCGTTTTAACACAGCCCTCGTGATGGATTCAGGCTCTTGGAGATAAGAAATTCACCATTCCTCAGTGACTCTTAACGAAATGTGACTCCGTCGAATTCGCCGGACTGACGCCACTGCTGCATCAGGGCAAAAAATGCGATCGATCCGAAACCGTACGGTGCTCCGTATGCCGGCCCGTCGAGCGGGCGCCCTTCGTTGTTGTAGTAACCCGGAGTGCAGTTCGTGCCTCCGATGCCTCCCGTACCGTTCACGGCGTTAGCGGCAATTAATTCGGCCCACTCGTGCTCGGCATTGCGATCGGCCTCGATAATCGAATGCCCGCTACTCAGCATGTGTTTCACGATGAATCCGACGTGATTGGCAGCCTCTTCGAGTAGCTGGGTGTAGTTAGCGGTCCAGCCGCCCTGGAACTGACTGATAACAAACAAGTTCGGAAATTGGTGTGAGTGCATGCCGTGCAACGTACGTATACCCACCTCGTCCCACTTTGCACCGAGCGACTGCGCATCGCGGCCAATGACGTCAAAACCGCTGCGGCGTTCGTAGGTCGTTCCGACTTCAAAACCGGTGGCGTAGATAATGCAATCCACGTCGTAAGAGACTCCCTGAGCGACGACTGCACCTTCGCTGATTCGGTCCACTCCTTGTCCGTCCGTATCAACCAGGGTCACGTTTGCGCGATTGAAGGTGTCGAGATACTCATCATTAAATGTCGGACGTTTGCAAAACAGTCCGTAGTAGGGCTTCAGCGACTCAGCAACGCTGGGGTTTAAGACGGTGTTGTCGACACGGTGGCGGATCTCTTGCATCTTGACGAGATTGGCCAACTCAACAATTTGCTCGAGAGACTTGCCTTCGGCAGTTTTCGGATCATCTCTAAATATGGCAATGACTTTGTCCATGAGGTCCGTCCACCCGTCATTAACGAGATTGACCGGTCCGGGTTGGCCCGAAATATGAGCGTTGAAGTTCTGAATTCGCTCCCGCTGCCATCCCGGTTGCAGTGATCGCGCCCACTCACGGTTCGTCGGCGCATTGTTTCTCAAGTCGACTGACGACGGGGTGCGTTGAAACACGTAGAGGTGCTCGGCGCTCGCAGCGACGTGAGGAACTATCTGAATGGCGGTGGCGCCCGTTCCGATGATCGCAACCTTTTTTCCTTCGAGGCCGCTCAGTCCACCGAGCGAATTTCCCCCGGTGTAGTCGTAGTCCCATCGACTGGTGTGAAAACTGTGGCCAGCAAAGCCCTCGATGCCTTTTACACCCGGAAGCTTCGGACGGTGCAGCGGTCCCGTGCACATCACAACGAATCGAGCACGCAACGAGTCGTCGCGGTTTGTTCGAACAGTCCAGTACTCGTCACTCTCGTTCCAGGTCACTTCAGTGACCACCGTTTGAGTGAGGGCACTCTCGGCGACGCGAAAATGACTAGCCATTGCCTGGGCGTATTCCAATATCTCCGGAGCACGCGCGTAGCGCTCACTCGGCAGGATGCCCACCTCTTCGAGCAGGGGCAGATAGACGTAACTTTCAATGTCACACTGAGCTCCGGGGTACTGATTCCAGTACCACGTGCCACCAAGACGGGATCCCTTTTCGATGATGCGCACATCGCGCAGACCCGCTTGGCGCAGGCGAGCCGCCGCCATAATCCCGCCAAAACCCCCGCCCACGACTACCGCATCGACTTTGTCGTTCAGTGCGTCACGTTCGATTGTTTGCGCGGCGTAGTGGTCGACTTCGAATGTCGAGAGGTCGCCCGACACTTCAACGTACTGCTCGTTGCCGTCAGAACGCAGGCGTTTGTCTCGCTCGAGGGCGTACTTTGCGCGTAAGGCGTCGGTGTCAACTCCGTGAAGCGCGTCGAGACGGTGAGTCATCGAACGGAGCATAGAGAAGTACTGACGATCAAACAAACTGGCCCACCACGATGTGCGTAGGGTCAGGCGAAGCGGCGATTGTCTCGCGCCGAAGCCAGTTGCGCCGCAGCCAACCTACGAGCACACCTCACGATGGCCTTACGTGTTTGAGTGAACCTATCCAATGGCTCGTTACCCTTCGGAACACCCCGATCGACGAATCGCTGAGGTCAGCGACTCCTCCGCCACATCGCCCACAGGGTCGATTCGCCGATCAGGCGTGGTCTCCGAAACCACACTTTAGCCCTCCCTCGCTCGGTATTCCAATGGCGCCCCCTCAGCGACCGCGCGGCAACAATCCCTTTGGCTCACTCGTGCGTAAGGTCCATTGTCGGCGCATCATCAAATGACGGAGAGCTTCGTGACAGTTACATCGCTCACTAACCGGGTGTTTTCCCACGGTGCACGATGAGTCTTCCCGCGCGCGCTCGAACGCATAGCTTTCGCCTCACCCGTTTGGACAGTTCCTCCGCTCCCACTGACGAGGCTCTCGTTGCGGCGATGGCTGCCGATGACCAGGAGGCCACAGTCATGTTCGTGCGGCGCTACCAGCGACGCGCCTACGGCCTCGCCGCGACCGTCGTCCACGACCGCACCGTGGCTGAAGACGTGGCCCAAGAAGCCATGGTGCGCGCCTGGCGACACGCGTCCATCTTCGATACGCGAAGAGGATCGGTCGAACGATGGGTACTCACGATTACGCGCAACCTCGCGATTGACGCTCTGCGCAAGCAGCGCACTATCGCCACGGATCCGTCGGTTTTCGTGGACCACGCGAGCGTGGCGTCGGACTCAACCCTCGAAGAGCGAGTGGAGCACGGCGACCGGCGAGCGGCCACACTGGCGGCACTTCGAACCTTGCCTGACGAGCAGCGTCGGGCGGTCGTACTCTCCTCGCTGCACGGGCGAACCGCCCTCGAAGTTGCCGAGATCGAAAATATCCCCCTCGGTACGTCAAAGACACGAATTAGAAACGGCCTCAAGCGCCTGCGCGACCAACTTGAGCCAGAAGGAGAACGGCCATGACTATTGAACTGCATAGCCACAGCGATGTCAATGAACTATTAGCGGAGCACGCGCTCGGAGTACTCGATGGGCGCCAACGCGTGCAGGTTCTCACGCACCTCGAGCAGTGCGCGCAGTGCAGTGAAGAACTGGACTCATACGTTCGTACCATCGATTCAATTAGTGAAGCTACCGAGGAGCTGGAGCCGCCGCTCGGATTTGAAACGGCCGTCCTCAGTCGTATCGAGGCTGAACGCCTTCGCCGGGTCCCGAGCATGCGTCGGCGAACACCGCGAATCATGGCGGTAGCGGCCGCGGCCGTTCTTCTCATCGCGGGAGGTTGGGCGCTCGGTGCATCACGGTCGGCGCCTGCACCCACTGCCGTGCACGTTTTAGAGGGTCAGTTCTACTCGGGCGCCAAGACCGTGGGATCGGTCTACGCCTCGACGGGTGCGCACGGCTGGATGGTGGTGGCGCTCAGTGGCGATACCACGTCCGAACAGGTCAACTGTTCACTGATAACGAAGCGGGGAGCTCGAATATCACTTGGCAACTTCGCCACGAGTACCACCGGTACCAGTTGGTGGGCGAATTTGCCGGTACCTCTTAATCAGGTGCGCGCAATAACGCTTCGTCAATCCAATGGCACCACGTACGCCAACAGCCAAACGTCACGATGGGCATCGAAGTACACCAACGTCAGTACCGGAACGGGAGCGATGTCTCATTCGGTGT
>JANXTQ010000146.1 GCA_025352305.1 Actinomycetes bacterium | reverse complement strand
GTAGCCGACCGCTTGTTTCGAGAACTTTTTGACGCGGCAAGTGACGACTCGGTGCACCTCGCGGACTGGCCGGCGCTCGGACAGTTCGAACGCGATGAGGAGCTCGAGCGATCGATGGACGTCGCGCGTCGCCTCACGACGCTCGGCCGAGCGGCACGTGCGGACGCGGGAATCAAGGTCCGCCAACCGCTTCGTCGAGCGCTCGTTTTCTTACCGTCGACAACTCCACTGCCTCCGAGCGGCGTAGTGGAAGAGGAACTCAATGTTGATCTCTTAGAGTTCAGCGCCGAGTTGGCGGACGTACTGGACTTTGAACTGGTGCCCAACTTTCGAACGCTGGGACCACGTCTCGGCGAAGCGGCCAAAGAGTTGCGCACGGCATTAACGACTTTGGACGGCGCGAGCGTGGCCGCGACCCTCGAAGCCGGCGAGAGCGTTGAACTGTCGCTGAGCACGGGAATATTTTTGCTCGGTCCCGAAGATGTGGAGTTGCGCGTTCGCGCCCAAGGTGGTTTTGCCGTCTCACGCGAAGGATCTGAAGTCGTGGCACTTGATCTGGAGCTGGACGACGACCTTCGCCGGCGTGGAAATCTCCGCGAGCTCGTTCGCCAGGTTCAGGATCTTCGAAAGAGCTCCGGTTTCGATGTTTCGGACCGCATTGAACTGTGGGTGACCGGTGTAGACGACCTCTCTGACGGATTTGATTCGCTGGCGGCGGAAGTCCTGGCGACGTCACTGCACGCAACTGCGGGATCCGGTGACGGCACCGCGCTGTTGTTTGACGATGACCGCACGGCCCTGGCGTGGGTGAAGCGAGTGGGCGCTTAGTCCTCGCTGTTGAGTTTGCTGAGCAGCGCCGTCAGTGTTGAACGTTCTTTGGGAGTTAGCCGATCGGCCATCTGACTTTGCAGGTGCCCCAGATGCGCCTCGAGCGCTTCGTCGAGTTTCTGGTTTCCCGCATCAGTAATTGCCACGTGGATCGCGCGGCGATCATTGGGACAGTTCATTCGCTCGACGTAGCCGGCCGCCTCGATTCGATCTACCAAGCGAGTTGTTCCACCCGTTGAGTGAACTGTCGCGTCGGCAATCTGCGTCATCTTCAGTCGACCCTCGGGCGTGCGGCGAATTTGCAGCAGAACGTCAAACCAGGGCAGCGGCAGGTCGCACGCTTCCTCGAGTTGAGCGCCGAGGGAGCGTGACAGTCGGGCGTTTGTTTCAAAGAGCAGGCCGAAGAGCATCACCTTCTCGTCTCCCGATGGACACGCCGACGTTGTGCTCATGGTTCCATCATACCATTACTTGACATTTAATAATACTGCTTGACAAGTTATTGCATATGCAACTATACTGATCCCAGTATCGAAAACCTCTACAAAGGAGCAGTTATGACTCAGAGCACCACCACCGCGTTGCCGGTTGCGGGCACGTACGCCGTCGACGCCGTTCACTCGAACGTTGGATTCGTTGCCCGACACCTCGTGGCGTCAAAGGTTCGCGGACACTTTTCGGAATTCTCGGGCTCTATCACCGTTGGTGAGACTCCCGAGACCTCGAGCGTCGAAGCCACCGTTCAGGCCGCCAGCATCACCACCTTGAACGAGATGCGTGACGGACACCTCAAGAGCCCCGATTTCTTGGACTTTGAGAACCACCCCACCCTGCAGTTGAAGTCAACTTCCATCACTGCCAAGTCGGGCAGCGACTACGCACTCGTTGCTGACTTGACCATCCGGGGGATCACTAAGTCCGTTACCTTCAACTTGGAGTTTCTGGGATCGGGACCGGGCATGGGCGAAAACGTCACTGTCGCAGGTTTCGAAGCCAAGGCGGAGATTGACCGTCGAGACTTTGGAGTGACCTTCGAAGGCACGCTCGAAAACGGCAGCCTGGTTGTCTCCAACAAGATCGTCCTGGAGTTCAACATTGAGGCCACGCTTCAGGCGTAGTTTTGCGCTCCGATTGACTCACTCGCCGGGGGCTAACGCCCCCGGCGAGTTGTCGTTACGATGCAGAGATGACCGACGAAGAGCAGTCCAAAGGTAAGGGCCTGAAATCAGGCCTCAGCGCGGCGGGCGTGCTGGCCGCCATTGTGTCGATCTGGTGGTTCGCGCTGCGTCCGCGAATGAAGTCAGAGTCCGACGAAGAGTAAACACTCGGTTTCGTCGACGTTGCTTCGCTGAAGATGGCATCGACGACCGAGCTAACGAGGTAACCGTGCGCGGTCGCCACTGCGTTAATCGCACGATCGATTTTCCGGTGATGCTCACCTTCGGCGACGGAACCGGTTGGTTGCACCCCCAGACGGGCGACTTATTCGCCAAGCATCGATGCGCTCACCATTAGCCTTCGCCCGTGGCGCCGTCTGCATTTACTCCTTTACGCCACCGTGGATTTGCCCTGGCGTCAACCTCCTCGTTCGTATCGTCGATCGGTACATGGATGCAGGCCGTCACGCTCGGCGCGTACCTCTTTCACGTAACCAAACAGCCCTATCTACTCGGAACTGTCACCTTGGCGTCATGGCTCCCCGCCATTATTGGTTCGCCGCTTGGCGGGGTCGTCGCGGAGCGGTGGAGTCGTCAACGTTGGATCCAGATCAATAACTTTGTGCTCGCGCTGTGTGCGTCGGTACTGACGTGGTTGGCATTTACTCATCACCTCACTCCACCCTGGATCATTTGCTTGGCGCTCGTGGAAGGGCTCAGTTCATCAAGTTCGTGGGCCGCATGGCAGAGCCTGCTGCCAGACTTGGTGGCTCACGATGAAGTTCTTGCCGCGGTGTCACTCTCGTCAGCTCAGTTCAATTTGGGTCGCGTCATTGGACCGAGTGCATCCGCCATCGCCATCGGTTTTGGCTCGTATGGCTGGAGTTTCGCGTTCAACGCGGCGTCATTCGTCTTCGTCTTTGTCACTTTTTTCTTTGTTCGCTCGCCGTCGCGTGAACTGGAAAAGCGACCCATCACCGTGTTGTCTGACATCGCGGTGGGTGCACGCTCGGCCTGGACGAGTGCCGCGTGTCGTCACGCGATTATTTCGGTGGCCGTGATTGCGTTTGTCTTGAGCCCCTTCATCACGCTGATTCCCGCAATGGCCCAAGGGGTACTGCACGCGGGTCAATCAAGTACCGGCTGGCTGACAACGGCCCAAGGAGTCGGAGCGGTCGTGGGCGCTTTCACGCTGCCGTCACTGGCGCATCGCACGTCACGACTGTTCGTACTTCGAGGTTCCATGCTCACACTCGCCGTCGCCATTGGACTGTACGGGCTGGCGCCGTCGCTGTGGTGGTCGTTGGCCGCTCTATTCGTCATGGGCGCGGCCTACATTGGCGTGCTCAGCGGATTGAGCGCCTCCGTGCAGATTCACGCTCCGCCCAAGGAGCGATCTCGGATTCTGTCGTTGTACACCCTGGCGCTATCGGTGGGCTATCCCATTGGCGCGCAAATACAAGGAGCGATCGCGGGCGTCGTTGGAGTACGCGAAGTTACCGTCGCGACTTCGCTCGTAGGGGTCAGTCTCTTTCTTATCGTCGTGTTCTTTCGTCCACAATTTTTACGCGTGCTGGGAGCGACGCCAAAAGTTGTCGTAACGTAAAGCCACTTTCAGTTCGTAGCGCGGGGAGGCGACATGGACACCGAAGTGTTTGAGTACGCGCTTCATATTCGCACCCGTCCCGAGACGCTTTGGCTGGCCCTTACTGAACCGGTCATGACCCAGGCGTGGTGGGGCCTCTCGCTGTTTAGTGACTGGCGCGAGGGATCGAATCTTGATTTTGAAATGAAAGACGTTCTGATTCACGATGAGCAACAGATGGTGGTTAGCTCCATTCCCTTTCAACGCCTGAGTTTCACGTGGCATACGTTTACCCACGAGTGGGCGCAGGTGCACGGTTTTAGTGAAGAGATGCGCGCCAGTTTTGCGAGTGAGCCACGAACGACGGCCACTTTTGACTTAGAACAGGCGGGCGAAAACGTTCGCCTCAACGTCCAACACGGAGATTTCTCTTCAAACAGTGTCGTGCTGGCGCAAATAAAGAACGGTTGGCCCCTGCTGTTGTCGAGTCTGAAGAGCTTTCTTGAGACGGGCGAGGCCCTCGTTTTCTAACTCGGCGACCGGCGATCGCCTGTCAGAATGAACCCATGCCCTTTGTTTCGATAAATCCCGCCACTGCGACGACGTTTGCTGAATACGAGGCGAACAGCGCCGAGCAGATCGAGTCGGCTCTTGCGAATGCCACGACCGCGTTTTCGTCGTGGCGCCACTCGAGTTTCGATGACCGCGCGCAGTTAATGGTGCGCGCTGCTGAGTTGCTGGAAGGAGAAATTCCGGTCGTCGCCGAACTGATGACGAGTGAGATGGGCAAAACCTTCGCCGCCGCAAAAGGTGAAGCCGCCAAGTGCGCCATGGCTATGCGTTACTACGCCGAGCACGCGCAGGAGTTTTTGGCGACGGAGCCCGTTGCCACGTCCGCGTCACGTAGTGGTGTGCGTTATGACCCGCTCGGCGCCATTCTCGCGGTGATGCCGTGGAATTTTCCGCTGTGGCAGGTGGTGCGTTTCGCAGCACCCACACTCATGGCCGGCAACGTGGGGCTCTTAAAGCACGCCGCCAACGTTCCCGGTACAGCGCAGTACCTCGAGGGACTGTTTCGTCGCGCCGGATTTCCGAACGGAACCTTCACCAACATGTTCGTGACGCACGATCAAACATCACAACTCATTGGCGATCCGCGAGTAGCGGCGGTGACCTTGACGGGTTCTGAGGGTGCTGGTCGGGCAGTGGCCGCAACGGCCGGTCAGCATCTAAAAAAGTGCGTCATGGAACTAGGCGGTTCAGACGCCTTCATTGTCGCGAACTCGGCGGACCTCGATCACACTGTTCCCCTCGCGGTAACTGCTCGCGTACAAAACAACGGACAAAGTTGTATTGCGTCCAAACGATTCATCGTCGTGGCCAGTCGCGCGAGTGAGTTCGTGGAGCGTTTCGCAGCGGCGATGGCGGCGGTACCGGTCGGAGACCCGATGGATCCCTCGACCGTCGTCGGGCCCCTGGCAAACCTCGCACAACGTGATCTCTTAGTCGACCAAGTTGCTCACAGCGTCTCTCACGGCGCGAAGGTGCTCGCGGGGGGATCGAGCATCGAGGGGCCCGGTTACTTTTTCCAGCCCACTGTCTTGAGTGATGTTGCACTGAACACTCGAGCCGGGGCCGAAGAGCTGTTTGGTCCCGTGGCCGTCGTGCAGGTCGTTCGCGATTTGGATGAAGCCATTGGCGTGGCCAACGCGAGCCCCTGGGGGCTCGGCGCGTCTATCTGGGCACAGGACCGCACGGAGATTGACGCCGCCATTGCGGGTGTGGAAGCCGGGATGGTCTTTGCCAACGCCGTCGTTGCCTCTACGCCCGAACTGCCCTTCGGGGGAATCAAAAACTCCGGCTTCGGCCGCGAACTCTCCGCCCACGGGATTCGCGAATTTGTCAATATCAAGGCCTTCTTCGTCGCATGAGCGTTCACTACTTCGATCACGCCGCGTCCGCGCCGCGTCGAAGTGACGTCTTAGAAGCCATGGCTCCCTACCTCAGTGGAGTTGTTGGCAATCCCTCGGGCTCTCATCGCGCGGCGCGCAGCGCTCGGCGCGCGATTGAAGATGCACGCGACGAGGTGGCGGAGTTCTGCTCCGTTTCGCCGGGAGGGGTGATTTTTACCGCCGGCGGCACCGAGTCGTGCCATCTAGCGATTAGCGGGGTGACGCACCGCTTCCGATCACATCATGACGAAACCGAGATTGTGACCAGTCCCGTCGAGCATCACGCCGTTCTCGAATCGGCCGAACAGGTGGCGGCGGACTTTAGTGACGTCACGTGGAAGCTCACTGGTGTGGACGGCGACGGTGTCGTTGATCTCGATTCACTCGCGCAACAGTTGAACGCTCACACCGCGATTGTGTCGGTGATGGCGGCCAACAATGAAACAGGAGTCATTCAACCCATCGACGCGGTGGTCGAAACCGTTCGCCGGCACGCGGCCAACGCCGTTGTTCACAGCGACGCCGTCGCCGCCGCTCCGTGGATTGAACTCTCCCAGATTGTTCAGTCCGTTGATCTGTTTTCCATCTGCGCTCACAAACTCGGTGGACCGGTGAATGCCGGGGCCTTGGTGCTGCGAGGCGACGTCGCACTGGACCCCGTCGTCAGCGGGGGCGGACAAGAGCGGGGGCGCCGCGGCGGAACGGTGGACGTTGCGGCCGCAGTGGGTCTCGCCGCCGCCGTGCGAGCGACGAAGCGCGACCGAGAAAGTGCGCTCGAGAGCACCACTCGTTACACCAGCGAACTACGAAATTTCTTTGCCGGAATGAACGGAGTCACTCTGACTGCCCCGGGCGCGCGCCTGCTTCCTGGCCACGTGCACCTCACCGTTGACGCAGTGGCGAGTGACGAACTGCTGTTTGTTTTGGATCAGTCAGGAATCTGTGCGTCGGCAGCGTCGAGTTGCTCGAGTGGAGCGGGAGTTGCGAGTCACGTCTTGGCGGCGATGGG
>JANXTQ010000138.1 GCA_025352305.1 Actinomycetes bacterium | reverse complement strand
ACGTTTCGATGGCGTCGATAGATTGCCGTTACTTCACTGGACGATCCAACTCCCACAATCGCGGCGGCTCGAAGTTGTAGGTCCCAGTCCTCATAAATCGACATCGACTCTTCAAAGCGAAAACCCAGGGATTGAAAAATTGACCGAGGAAACGCGAAACCGTGAAAGGGCGTCGCGCCGCCCAAGAGGTGCTCGTGCAGCGTAAAACTGTCGGCGTAGCCAAAGCTCACGGGACCGGCGGCGATCAGGCCTCTGTGCGAGCCCCACATCTCGTGCGAGAACTCCTGGTCCACCACAACCGATCGCAGAACTCGGCCGGGATAACGCTGTGCCAACTGCGCAAAAGTCGATACCCAATTCGCAAGCAGTAAGTCATCGTCGTCAAAGAAGGCAACGTAACGGCCTCGAGCGATTTCAATGGCGTCATTGAGGGGCCGTGACCTCGTCGCTCCGCGAGAAACGTGCACCGTTACTCGGTCGCGCAGCGAAGGGGTTTCACTCTCGACCAGGGCGCTGAGTTCTGACGCTCGATCATCGTGGTCGGGGTCGTGAAGTACGAGCAGCACTTCGAAATCTTGATTGCTCTGACCCGCGAGACAAACGAGCGCGTCACACAAGAGCGCACCTCGGTGGCCCTGGGTGCGAATGACGACGCTCAGAAACGGTCGAACCTCTTCGTCAGACTTCCATTCCACGTGTTCCAGCGGTCGAAGGAACTGCGAAATCGCCGAATCATTGACGGGGATCACGACAAGTACCGCCAATGACCAACGGTGCCGTCAACGGCGAAGTACGCCACGCGCTCGGCGTGCTCAACGTGAACGGGCAGGGCGCCACTCGCTGTCAGTCGATCAATCTCTTGGCGAACAGCGAGGTAGTCGTCACCAGAAATGAATTCCATGACTCGTTCGCGGTCTTGGTTGGTTCCCCACTTGTACGCGAGCAGGTATGAACCAACCGCGCTGTAAAACCGCTCGCTGTCGGTAACGGCGGAGCTGTCGCGACCTAAACGCTTGTCGTGAAATACCCGCGACGTCGGAACATGGACAACTCGGTGGCCGTTCAGTCGAACTCGCCAACTCAGATCAACGTCGTCGCCGTAGAGAAAGAATGTTTTGGCGTCATATCCGTCGAGCGATTGCCATACGTCGCCGCGGACCAAACTGCACGCACCTGAAGCCCAACTCGTATCGCCCGTTTGGGGATCGTAGAACTTGGCGAGTTCTAAGGGAAGTTGGCGTGCCTCGAGAATTCCAATCGACGTGTCGTTCGTTCGTTGCCACAGTTGCGTCAGTGCACTTGCTCCCAAGATGACGTCGGGATTAGTGACGAAATGCCACGCCGAGCGATGAGCCTGCGCCAATAGATTCTGTCCCGCGGCCGATCCCGCATTGAAACCAAAATGTGTATACGAATATTCGAGACCCTTGGATCGAACCGTTTCTTCGATTCGATT
This sequence comes from Actinomycetes bacterium, assembly GCA_025352305.1. Taxonomy (GTDB): domain Bacteria; phylum Actinomycetota; class Acidimicrobiia; order Acidimicrobiales; family RAAP-2; genus RAAP-2. Next base: position 9,885 of record JANXTQ010000138.1, on the reverse strand, counting down.
GAGAATCGACGTCTCAAGGACAGTGTCGCCAGCGTCACCGTGCGCGAGTATGACGTCGCCGTCGAGGCCCGCCCTGCGAGCGTGAGACACCGCGTCAGCAATGCTGCTGGCGCTCGCCACAACTGCTTCGGGCGACGTTCGATACAGAACTGTCTGCACCGTCAAGGCACTGCTCATCAATCCACCTTCGAACCGGCACCACCTTAATAAAGACCCGTTCGTTTATTCAGTTTTCTTTCTTTTGCCACGGCGTAATAGGTTTCCCACTACGCGCGTGGTCTAAGCGCCAACTGATTTAGGGGGAAATTATGGCTCTCGTCTCAACAGTATTGGGTGAGGTCGACACCTCGCAGCTGGGCAAAACCTACGTCCATGAACACATATTTGTGCTCAACGCTGACATCGAAACCAACTACCCCGAGATTTGGGGCGACGAAGATGAGCGAGTCATTGATGCGGTAGGCAAACTCACGGCGCTCGTGGAGTCGGGCGTAACAACAATCGTGGACCCGACAGTGATCGGACTCGGACGTTACATTCCGAGAATTCAACGAGTCGCGGCCCAGGTGCCCAAGTTGAACATCATCGTGGCAACGGGCTGCTACTCGTTTCATGATGTGCCCTTTTACTTTCATCACCGCACGGTGCAAACGGCTCAACTTCTAGGTGACGGCGAGCGCGACCCGATGGTCGACATGTTCGTTAGTGACATTCGCGAAGGTATTAGCTCCACGGGAGTGAGAGCCGGCCTGCTCAAGTGCGCGATCGACGAACCGGGTCTCACGCCCGGCGTCGAACGGATCATGCGCGCCGTCGCGCAATCTCACCTCGCAACCAATGTACCGATCACCGTTCACACTCACCCCGGATCGCACCAAGGCCGAAACGTTCTGCGCGTGATGCAAGAAGAGGGCGTCGAGACCAATCGAGTCGTCCTCGGCCACAGCGGCGACAGTAACGATATTGATCACTTGAGCGAACTGGCCGACGCGGGATTCTGGCTAGGCATGGACCGATTCGGTCTCAGCGTGGGCACCGACTTTGAGACACGGTGCAACACCGTGGTCGAAATGTGTGCGCGCGGTTACGCCGAACGAATGATGTTGAGCCACGACGCCGCTTGCTTTATTGATTGGATCGATCCTCGGTTAATGCCCTTCATGGCCCAATGGACCTATCTACACATTGGTAATGACGTGCTTCCCTACCTCAAAGAACATGGCGTCAGCGACGAACAGATCACGACCATGCTCGTTGACAATCCTCGCCGATACTTTGAAGGTAACTGAGTTCGACGAATTAACGTCGCAGCGTGGAAATGTTCGAGCTCCCACGCACTACCTACAGATTTAATTGAGCCAAGATTTCGGGCGGCACGAAGTTGTTCTCTTCGGTGCTGTCGGCTTCAGTCAGTTTGACCATCACCTCAACGACCTCGCTGGGATCCATCTGATTTTCGGTGACCATCTTTCGCATGAATTCAAATAGTGGACGACTCGGCGCATTGAGCGAATCGTCGCCAAACCACTCCCACATGGCGTCGGCCATCCGGTCATTGAACCCGGTCAAGTACGGACCGGGATTGAGCAGCGTGACGTCGATGCCCTGGCCCGCGAGTTCAGCACGCATGGCCTTACCCATTGCTTCGAGCGCGTGCTTGGTCATGGAGTAGGGACCAAAGGCCGGACCCGAGACGACGCCAGCAATCGAACTGACGATGATGATGCGACCACTTCCTCGTTTCACCATCTGGGGAAGTACGGCTTGCGTGATCGCCAGGGTTCCAAAAACATTCACTTCGAAGAGGCGACGTACTCGCTCTATTGGTACGTCGGCCATGGGACCGGTTTGACCAGCGCCGGCATTGTTGATCAGTACGTCGACGTTGAAGTCGGCGGCGTTTGCGACATCATTCGTTGTGATGTCCAACTTTTCGACCTGCAGCGAAGGATCCTCGGCGCGCAGTGCTTCAGCCTGTTCGTTGGTTTCCGTCGTCGCAATGACGTGGTGACCGCGGGCGGACAGGGCAATGGCTGCCCCCTTACCGAATCCGGAGCCCGCTCCGGTTATCAGCACACTGGTGGTCATGACGCTCCCTCGTTTTAATGGCTTTGACAAATCTACGGGAGTTCACCGCAGTAGTGCTTCACGCTCAGTACAGTTCGCTCTGACTAAAGGAGAACCATGAAGTTCGCCATTGCGTTTGCTAACACCGGACCGTTCGTGCAGGCGGAGTCGGCGATCAGTTTCGCCCGCGCGGCCGAAAACGCCGGATTTGAATCGCTATGGACCGTCGAACACGTGGTGGTGCCGGCGAACTACTCATCGAGCTACCCCTACAGTGACACCGGCAAGATGCCCGGACGCGACGATCACCCCATTCCCGATCCGCTCATCTGGCTCGCTTATCTCGCTTCGGCCACGTCGCGCATCCGCCTGGCAACCGGAATCTTGATACTCGCTCAGCGCCAACCGCTAGTTGTTGCTAAGGAGTTAGCGACCCTCGACGCACTATCGGGCGGCCGACTCGAACTGGGCGTCGGAGTGGGCTGGCTGCGCGAAGAGTTCGACGCACTGGGAGTGTCCTTTGAAGACCGCGGGCGGCGTACCGATGAATACATTGCGGCGCTACGCACTCTGTGGAGTGAAAAAGAGGCAACTTTCTCGGGAGAGTTCACCTCCTTCGCTGACTGCATCAGCGAACCCAAACCTCTAAAGGGGACGATTCCGATCCATATTGGTGGCAGTACCGAGATCGCCGCTCGGCGCGCCGGTCGTCTCGGTGACGGATTTTTCCCGGTTGAGGGTGACCACGACACCCTGCAGCGCCTCTTTGACGTCGCTCGAACTAGTGCGCACAGTGCGGGTCGCAACGCCGACGAACTCAGCTTTACCACGAGTGGGCGACTCGCTTACGGTGAGCGAGCGCTCGACGAGGTGGCGGCGCTGGAGAGACTGGGCGTCTCGCGCGTGATACTTCCGGCGTTCTTGTTCTTCAAAGACACCGAGGCGGCACTCTCGACCTACGGTAGCGAGGTCATCGCGCACTGCTCGAAGTAGTTTGACGATCAAACAGGGAGACATTATGAATCGCGTCGAAGTGGAACTGAAATTAAATGATGCTCGTAGTTGGTTGTTGACGTGCTTCATGGGTCTCAGCGATGAACAACTTCGTCGCCCGATCACTCCGAGTGAACACGACCCGGCCAATCTGTGGAGCGCACTCGATCACTTTGCGCACCTGGCGCTGATCGAGCGCAATTTCGCGGCCATGGTGCGTCGACACGTGGCCGGAGATGCCAATCCGGTCGGACTGCTGACGGATGAAAAGGGCGAGGCTCGAACCCGCGAACAGATAATGGCGACGGTTCACGAAATGACGGAAAACTGGCAGCGCAAACACCAGACTGCGACCCTGGCCGAGGTCGTGGCCCTCACGGCGGCCGCACGCGCCGACACCTTGAACCTGCTGGCCGAACTCACCGACGATCAACTCCTCGAGCGTCTGCCCGGAGCGCCGTGGTCCGACGGAACGATTGGCGGCGTCATCGGCGCGAATGCCGATCACGCTCGTTCTCACTGGGGCTGGGCTACGGCCGCTGGGCTTTTGTCCAGCTAGCGCTTGGTGCGAATCAGGGCCCAGAGATTGACTCGAGTTATCAATCGACCCAGCCGCCACGAGGTGGATTCGAGAATCTCTTTACGTTGCGCCGTGAGTTCATGATGTTCTCGGCCAAGTTCTTCAACTTGACCTCTCACGGCTATGAGTTCGTCCTCTAATTCGTGAACTGATTCGTTTTTCTGTTCGATGAGGTAGCCAACGCGGTGAAGAAGCGCCGAGAATGCGCTCACGAGATCGTCGTCGGTCGCGTCGATGTGCGCGCGATGCTCCAAGGGTGGTGGGCTTTGCAGCGCAGCGTCGCAAGGCGAAAGGTGCGCGATCATCGGTGCCAGCGAGATTCTCAGCGATGAATCAACTGCAAAGTCGGGACCACCGTCTCCCATTGAGTGTCGATTCCAGAAATCGTCGAGGCGCCCGGCCTGTTGTAACTCCCAGAGCAGGTGCGACTGCCATCCGTGATTGGCGTCGAATCCTGCCTTTCTCAGTCGCATACCCCCCTTCGCACGTACCTCCAAACGTTGACGTGTCAGCAGTACGAAGTGCGCGGCGTGCAGCGTCGCTGACTCAACGTGAAATTCCTGAGTTGATCGTTGACCCGCTACGCCGTGAGCACCGGCGAGAAACCACGTATCAACGCGACGTGAGATGACTTTTGAACGAAAGGGGACATCGAAGAAACACATCTCTTCGGCCTTCACGCGTTCTGCAATCTCTGACCCCGACAACTCTTGCGTCACGTGCGGTTCACTTCGTGCTTCAATTCTCGATAATTCGTTCGCCGACGTGAGTTCAAAATCTCGCGGCGCAATAAAGTTCGCCACGTCGTAACGCAATGTATTGAGTCCAACGGGAAGTTCATCCAAAATGTCACGAACTGACACGCCCGGCGCACACAGCAAGAATTCGTCCGCATCAACGACGTAAATCCACTCATTCGGACGCGGCGCGATTTTTTCAATCGCCCAGGCGACCATGGCCGACTGGTGAAACGCCACATCACCAATGCGAAGCAGGTGCAGCCGATCGCCGAAGAGTCCCTGCAGTAATGCCATTCCGTCGAGAAGTTGATCCGTACTGTGGTGATCAATAATCCACAGCTCGTCGACGTGATTCACGAGAGCGTGCGTCGCCGAATAGGCCACCAGCGGCCACTCGTCGTGAACCAGCATGACGCCAATTACACGCGTCGTCGCACTCACTTTGGGCACCACGCGCCGTTGCGGCCGATGGCGCCGTGCGTTTTTAACTGACAATTCTCCCGACTCGCTGGTTCAACGGGAGAGTTCATCGCCACGAAGGTAGTCCACGTCCTCGGCTCGCGAGCCACGGTGGGCGCTCGGAGCGCAGAGTTCTGGCACAATTGGCCCGTGGCGCGAACTTTCAATCCGCTTCAGAGATTGAAGTGGCGTTGGCGATACAGCGTCAAACAGACACGCCGCTACGGGCGATCCTGGTTTCTCGCGATGCCCGGGTCGAAGAACCCGTCACGTTCGCTGTGGATCTGTTCTTGGCAGCGCAGTGGCTCTACGTGGTTAGCCGAGATGCTCAGCGAATCGTCCGGTACGAGGCTCATTTACGAACCGGCCAATCTCTTTGACTGCGCTTTCGATGGCGTAGCGGCCGCACAGCTAGCGCTACCTCACGAGGGCAGCGCGGCGAGCGACGTAGTGGCCAGCGCTCTGCGCGGGACGTTGCGCGGCGAGTGGGTTGATCAATTAAACCGCGCACACGTCGTTCGTCGCCGAGTGGTCAAAGATGTGCGCGCCCTGGCTCTGGCGGGTGAGGTTCATGAAATGGTCCCCGACGCCGCCGTCATAGTTCTACTTCGTCACCCGATTGCTGTCGCGCGAAGTGTGGTTGAACTCGGCTGGACTGAACTCGAGTCGCACAATGATGGTTTTCAGCGAGAAATGACGAGGTGGTGCGAGGCGCATGTTCGCGCCTTTACGGATCCCCGACTGTTTGACGCATACTTTGTTGACTACGGAACGCTTCGAAGCGAACCGCACCGTGAACTCGCCAATATTGTTTCCTTCGCCGCTCGGTACGACACGACGTGGCGAGCCGTTCAGATTGAACGAATCGATGCAACGAGGTCCTCGTCGACCAACTTTCGCGGATCGTCTACGGCGTCGCGCACAGAAGTCGAATGGGAGTCGCTCAGCCCTGAACAACTTGATTTCGCCACCGCGACGTTGGAATCGTTTGGACTTTCGGGGCTGTACGGCGCCGCGCCACAGTCGAAAGTTGACGTGAACGAGTTTGTGGCCGACTTTCGACACACTCGCGCCTGACAACCTTGCCTAGCTAGTCATAAGTCACTAGCGTCGCGCAGTGATGGAACTCTCGGCCTTGTATCTCCCACAGTTTCATCCGGTCCGCGAAAATGACGAGTGGTGGGGTGACGGTTTTACCGAATGGACCAACGTCAAGCGAGCGATGCCGCTATTTCCGGGTCATCGCCAGCCCGTCGTTCCGGGAGAACTGGGCTACTACAGCCTGCTCGATCCCGATGTCCGTGAAGCGCAGGCCCAACTCGCTTCCTCGGCCGGCGTCACGTCCTTTTGCTACTGGCACTACTGGTTTGGCGGGCGACGACTTCTCGAACGCCCCTTTGACGAGGTGCTCAGTTCGGGGCAACCGGAGTTTCCCTTCTTCCTCGGGTGGGCCAATCAAAGTTGGTCCGGGGTGTGGCACGGAGCCCCGGAAAAAATACTGATGGAACAGAGCTATCCACCGGGCGACGACCAGGCGCACTTTGATCACTTGCTACCGGCGTTTCGTGATGAACGTTACGTGCGACGCAACGGACGACCGGTGTTGTTGATCTTCTGTCCGGCCGACCTACCTCAGCCCGCACGCTTCGTCGAGACCTGGCAACAGATGGCCCAAAAAGCGGGTCTCGGCGGCCTCTACCTCGTGGCCTGGCTCGAGGGCCGCGACTGGGGAATTAATTACACCTCGCACCACGCCGACGGTTTCGACGCCGGACTGTACGTGCACTTTCCCTTCGAACGAACGCCGCGCGCTCGCGCGAGAGAGAAGCTGCGATCGCACAACGCCAAATACGGACCCGCGCGCTACCCGTTCAGCACCGACCTGCCGAGCGCGAGTGCCGCCATTGAGGGAGTGGTCCACTCCAGTGTTCAGCCGAATTGGGACAACACACCTCGTTCGGCTCGCCGCGGCGCGGTGGCCCTCGACTCATCGCCGGAAAAATTCGAGCGTCATTTACGTCAGGCCTTGCAGCGAGAGTTACTGCACGACTCCAACAGCCAACTGTGCGTCATTAAGAGTTGGAACGAGTGGGCCGAAGGCAACTACCTCGAACCTGATGAACGCTTCGAACGAGGCTGGCTACACGCCGTGAGCAACGCTCGACGATCGGTGGGTCTTTAGTGAGCATTGACATTGAATCATCTGACGACCAACGAATTCAGACGTGGTGGCTGGCGCGCGAGTCGGCTCGAAATGCCATCTCGCTCGACATGTGGAACCAACTGAGTCACGCTGCACAGACGCTCGGACCTGACGTTCGCGTTGTCATAATTCGCGGCCGCGGCGCTCACTTCAGCGCGGGTGCCGACATCATTGGACTGGGCCGTTCGCTGGCCGGCGACAGCGGTTCGACGAATTACCGAGCAACGAACGCAGCGGCCGAAGCGGCGATTGGTGCTCTGGGCGTTCCAACAGTGGCGGCGATCGATGGGTACTGCATGGGTGGCGGAGTTCAACTTGCCGTGGCGTGCGACCTGCGCATAGCAACGAGCGCGTCACAGTTCGCCGTCACGCCAGCGAAGCTGGGAATTGTGTACCCGGCGCTGGCTCTAAAGCGCCTCGTGGCGTGCGTTGGACTGAGTGCGGCCAATGAACTTCTTCTCACCGGAGAAACAATCGACGCTCGTCGAGCTCGTGAGATAGGCCTCGTAAGTCGCGTGGTTGACGATCTCGACAGTGCGCTGGACGAAATCGCCGCATCACTGATGTCGAGGTCTCGATTTAGCCAACGCGCTACCAAGTCAGTGATAGCTGCGGCAATAAACGGTAATGACGTCGAAGAACTGGGCCGACAGTTCGAAGCGGAGTCTCTTGAAAACGGAGACCTCCTTGAGGGACTCGCCGCATTTCGCGAGAAGCGCCCACCGCGCTTTGAGTGACAACGACAGTTCGTGGTGTCGTCACGGCGTGATTGGATAGTGCGGTGACCCGACCCCTGAGCACCATTGATCTATCGCAGAAGATGTCCAAGGAAGAATCGATCGAACGGGTCGAGCGTGCGCAACGACGCCTCACACATTTGCGCCTCTTTACCGCCGGTCTCTTGGAACCCAAAAAGGTTGGTCCCGCCATTCTCGTGCTGTTTGAGGGATTTGACGCGGCGGGCAAGGGAGGCGCAATTCGCCGAATCACTGCCGCCCTCGATCCTCGACACGTTCGCGTGGTGCCCGTGGGTCCGCCGTCGAGCGACGAGTTGGAGCATCACTTTCTGTGGCGATTTCAAAGTGCCTTGCCCGCTCGCGGAGCAATGACGATCTTCGATCGTTCCTGGTACGGCCGTTTGCTCGTCGAACGCGTCGAGGGGCTCATTGACCACGATGTGCGGGATCGATCTGCGCTCGAGATTGTCGAGTTCGAGCGAGCACTCGCGAACGACGGAAACATCATTGTCAAGTTCTGGTTGCAGATTTCCGACGAAGAACAGTTGCGTCGCTTCTTGGATCGCAAAAACGATCCGCTCAAACAGTGGAAATTGACCCCGGATGATTGGCGTAACCGTGAACACCGCGACGAATACGTGGAGGCGATCAATGACGCCATTGAGGCAACGGATCACGCCCACGCCCATTGGCACCTCGTCGCGGCGGAGGACAAGCATTACGCGCGCGCTTTCGTGCTGGAGACCTTAAATTCCTCGATTGAAAAGGGACTCAGCTCGCTCGGATACGACGTGCCGGTCTCTCGCGGCGAGCAGTACCAGGACAAATCCTGAGCGACTCGCAATCTCTGAAACACTTAGAAGATGACATCGCGCTACGGCATCACTATTCCCTTCGAAGGCGTCACCCTGGCTGAACACCAGACGTGGTTCCACGAACTCGCGGACCTCGGGTACAGCGACGTGTGGTCCGCGGAAGTCGACGGAACTGACGGCTTTACCCCCCTGGCGCTGGCGGCCGCGTGGGAGCCGCGCTTGCAACTGGGTGTGGCGGTGACTCCGGTGTACACGAGGGGTCCGGCACTGCTCGCCATGAGTATCGCGTCAATGGCCGAGGCCGCCCCCGGGCGATTCATCATGGGCCTCGGTGCGTCGAGTCAACCCGTGGTCGAACGCTGGAACGGCATTGCCTACGAGGAGCCGTTTACTCGAACACGCGACGTTCTTCGATTCGTGAAGCGGGCTCTGGACGGAGAAAAAATTGACGAAGAGTTCGCCAGTTTCACTATTAGAGGATTCAAACTCGCTCGGCCCGTCGCGCATCGACCGCCGATTCTGCTCGGAGCGTTGCGCCCGGGAATGCTCCGCCTCGCCGGATCTGAAGCCGACGGCGCCATTCTCAACTGGCTCGGAGCCAACAACGTGGCGCAGTGCCGCGCCGAGGTGGGCAACGACAAGCTGATCGCGGCGCGCCTGTTCGTCATTCCCACCGAGGATGCCACCAGCGCCCGCTTCATTGGTCGCCGGATGATTTCGTCGTATCTGACGGTGAAGGCGTACGCCGAGTTTCAACGGTGGCTCGGACGTGGCGACGTTCTGCAGCCCATGTGGGATGCCTGGGCGGCGGGCGACCGAAAACTGGCCAACGAACTCATCCCGGACGAAGTCGTTGATGAGTTAATTATTCACGGCAGTTACGAGCAGTGTCGCAACCACGTTCAGCGTTACATCGACGCGGGGGTCCAAATACCGACGCTCGCACTCATTCCCTTTGGCCTCGACCTCAACGAGGCAGTGCGCGGTCTCGCTCCCCACCAGTGAGTCCGCTCGGACGTGGATACATTGACCGAGCACTCGAGGCGTCCGTCGTTGGAAGTTTCACTCGCCTGGGGCCACTCATCCGTCAACGAACGGAGCACTGGGAACCTCTGAGTCGCATGGACGGTCAAACTGTTCTGCTCACCGGAGCCACTTCAGGGCTCGGTCGAAGTGGTGCACTGAGTTTCGCGGATCTCGGTGCCTACGTGATTGGTGTTGGTCGTAATCCAAAGGAACTCAGCGAACTGGAGAGGGAGCTGGCGGGTCGCGGTGAGGCGTGGACGTGCGA